>JANONS010000332.1:0-12254 GCA_031420915.1 Armatimonadota bacterium | reverse complement strand
TGGTGCCGGGAGGGGGATTTGAACCCCCACGGGAAATCCCACACGCCCCTCAAGCGTGCGCGTCTGCCAAGTTCCGCCATCCCGGCACGAGATGAGGCAAACGTCATTATAAGCCCCTGGAATGAGAGCGGCAATCGCCGGCCGCTGATCTGAACGAGCCGGCTAACGCAGGCTGAACGCCAGGTAGGTCGCGGTGAAGACGAAGAGTACCGAAACAATGATCGTGACGCGGGTCATCAGCGTCTCGCGCGGCCGAGGGCCGTGGAAGAGCCTCGCGCTGCCACCGATCGCCCCCAACCCCTCGCCCTTCGGGCCCTGGAGCAGGACGATGCCGATGACCGCGACCGCCAGGACGAAGTGCGCGATCAGGATGGCCTGGTCCACGACAACCCTCCTCGGAACACGATTGCGCTGTCGATTGTACTACGCCGTGGGAGTCGCTGCCAGGACGATGGCGGCGAAGGCCCCTGGGTCCAGACTCGCGCCTCCCACGAGCGCCCCATCAAGCTCCCGCTGGTCAATGAATTCCTTGATGTTCTGCGGGGTCACGCTCCCGCCATACAGGAGGCGCGTTTCCTCCACGCCCCCGCCGAACCACGTCCCGAGCCACGCTCGCGTGAGCCCGCAGACGCGGTTGGCCTCCGCACCTGTCGCGGACCCTCCCGTCCCGATCGCCCAGACGGGTTCGTAGGCGATGACCAGCCGAGGCAGGGAACCGGGATCCAGCCCGGCTGTCGCGACCCGCAGCTGGCGCTCGACGATCTCTTCCGTCCGGCCCGAGTCACGCTCCTCCAGTGTCTCTCCCACACACAGGATCGGGATCAACTCATGCGCAAAGGCCGCTCCAACCTTCCGCCCCACCTCCTCATCCGTCTCCCGGAAGTGCTGGCGGCGCTCCGAGTGGCCCAGGATGACGTAGGTGCAGCCCAGATCCCACAGCATCGGCCCCGAGACCTCGCCTGTGTGCGCGCCCTCGGGTGCCCAGTGCATGTCCTGCGCGCCGAGTTCCACGTTACTACCGGTCAGCGCGCGCCCGACATCGGCCAGGGAGGTGAACGGTGGGCAGATGACGATGTCCACATCCACGACCGCGGCGACGAGCGCCTTCACGGCCGTCGCGGCCTCCGCCGCCTCCCGGACGGTCTTGTGCATCTTCCAGTTGCCGGCGATGAACCGCGTGCGCGCCATGATCATTACCGGTCCTCCAGCACGGCGACACCGGGCAGGACCTTGCCCTCCATGAACTCCAGCGACGCCCCGCCGCCGGTCGAGATGTGTGTGATCCGCTCCGCCACCCCCGCCTCCATCACTGCCGACGCGGTATCGCCGCCGCCGACGACGGTCGTGGCGGTGGTCTCCGCCAGCGCGCGCGCGATCGCCCGGGTCCCTTCCGCAAAGGCATCGATCTCGAAGATCCCCATCGGTCCGTTCCAGAGGATGGTGGACGCCTGACTGATGACGCGGGCAAACCGCTGGCGGGTCTGCGGGCCAATGTCCACGCCGAACCAGTCCGCCGGCATCGCCTCCACCGCCACCACCCGGTGCGGGGAGCCGGCCTCCGGTGAGCGCGCCACCACAACGTCCACCGGCAACTCCAAGCCCACCTTGCGCCGGTGGGCCTCCTCCATGAGTTCCTTCGCCAGGACGACCATCTCTGGTTCCCACAACGACTTCCCGATCTCCCGTCCCTGCGCCTTCAGGAACGTGTAACTCATCGCCCCACCCAAAAGAAGCGTGTCCGCTTTGGTCAGCAGGTTCTGAATGACCGGGATCTTGTCAGACACCTTCTTGCCGCCCAGGATGGCGATGAACGGCCGCGCGGGCCGGTCGAGGACCGCGCCCAGATGGGCGAGTTCCTTCTCCATCAGCAACCCGGCAACGGCCGGTAGGTGCCGGGCGACGCCCACCGTGGAGGCGTGCGCGCGGTGCGCCGCGCCGAACGCATCGTTGACATACACCTCGGCGAGGGCGGCCAGGTGCCGGGCAAACTCGGGATCGTTGGCCTCTTCCTCCGGACGAAAGCGCAGGTTCTCCAGGAGCAGCACGTCTCCCGGCGCCATCGCCGCAACCGCCGCCGAGACCTCGGGCCCCACCACCACGGCCGTCTTCCGGACGGGACGGCCCAACAACTCCGAGAGGCGCACGGCCACAGGGTCGAGCCGCAGGCTCTCATCGACCCGCCCGTTGGGGCGTCCCAGGTGCGAGCACAGGATGACGCGCGCGCCGCGCTCGATGAGGAAGGTGATGGTCGGCAGCGCCTCCCGGATCCGCCAGTCGTCGGCGATGCGTTCCTCCTCGAGGGGGACGTTGAAGTCCACCCGCACCAGGATCCGGCGCCCGGCGACCTCCACATCCCGCACCGTCTTCTTGGCCACGAACCCTCCTCACACAGAAAGGGGGTGGGGGCAGCGCCCCGCACCCCCTGCGTCGCGACAGCGGACTTAGAGCCCCCGCTCCGCCATGTACTTCACCAGATCCGCCACCCGGCACGCATAGCCCCATTCGTTATCGTACCAGGAGAGCACCTTGACGAAGGTGTCGGTGAGGACCGTCGTGAGCCGCGCGTCCACGATCCCCGAGTAGGGACTCCCCTTGTAGTCCATCGAGACGAGCTCTTCCTCGCTGTAGCCGAGGAACCCCTTCATCTCCTCTGCGGACGCGCGCCGGTAGGCGGCGTTGACCTCCTCCGCCGTCGTCTTGCGGTCCAGTTCGCACACCAGGTCGACAATGGACACCGTCGCGGTCGGCACGCGCAGGGCCATCCCGTGCATCTTGCCTTTGAGTTCGGGGAGCACCAGGAAGATCGCCCTGGCCGCGCCCGTGGCCGCGGGGATGATGTTGAGGGCGGCAGCGCGGGCCTCGCGCAGGGTCTCGCCAACCACGTCGAGGATGCGCTGGGTGTTGGTGTAGGAGTGAACGGTGGTCATGAACCCCCGCTTGATGCCGAACGCCCGGCTCAACACCTTCGCCGTGACGGACAGGGCGTTGGTCGTGCAGGAACCGTTGCTGACGATCGTGTGTTTCTTGGGATCGTAGAGTTCGTGGTTCACGCCCATGTTGAGCATGATGTCCTCGTCCTTGGCCGGGGCGCTGATCACAACCCTCTTGGCGCCGCCGGCCAGGTGCCCGCGCGCCTTCTCCGCCTGAGTGAACCGGCCAGTGGACTCGATCACGAGGTCCACCCCAGCCTCCTGCCAGGGAATGGCCGCGGGCTCCCGCCCCTGGAAGACTTTGATCACGTCCCCGTCGATGACCAGCTCGCTGTCACGCGCCTCCACCGTCCCCGGGTAGCGGCCGTAGTTGGAGTCGAACCGGAAGAGGTGCGCGTTGGTCGCCAGGTCGGCGATATCGTTGATCGCCACAACCCGCACCTTCCCCGCGCCGCGCTCGCGGATCGCTCGGAGGGACTGGCGCCCGATCCGCCCAAACCCGTTGATCCCTACGCGCACCATGTCACGCACCTCCAGGGGTCTCCTGCCCTGCGCGGCGGACGCCCGTCACCTCATCGTGCTGCGGGGCCCGCTTGCCCCGTCGGAGGTAGGCATCCAGCAGGTCCCGCCGGATGAACCCCACGTTGTCGAAGATCCGGATGCTGAAGGCGATGACGGCGCCCAGGTAGAGGTCGAGGCCCAGCAGGTCCCCGAGCCCCGCGAGCAGCGCGGCGAAGCCGGCATTGATGATGAACCCGGAGGCGAAGATCGCCAGGTCGAAGCGCGCCTCCAACCGCGCCCGGACCCCGCCCAGGATGGTGTCGATCGCCGCCAGGATGGCGATCGCCGTGTACTTCACATACCCCAGGGGGACCTCCACCGAGACGAGGAACCCGAGCAGGATCCCGACGATCAGGCCGATGATCGGAAGCCACACCGCCGTCCCTCCTACGGTGCCCCGGCCTTCGTCACGGGCCGGGCGATGGAAAACCGCGACACGCCCCTGTAGGCGGGCACGGTGACGTGCTGCACCGCCTGCATCCGTACCGGAAACTCAAAGGCCTTGAGGATCTCGACGGGGCTCCCCGGACGGTTGAGGTAGTCCAGCAGGCCGGCCGGGTCGCCGATGGCCGTAATCGTGAAGGGCGGGGCGATCCGTTTGGTGTTGCAGAGGATCGTCGTGCCCACGCAGTTGATGCCCGTCCGGGTCATGATCCGCTCGCCGTTGAGGGCAATGGCCTCGGCCCCGACGGCCCAGAGGTCGTTCATCACCGCGTGGATGTCGGTGTAGTGCAGAATGGTCTTGTTGGGATCGTCGCCCTGCTGGATCGGGCGCGGGCTGTCGCGCATCTCGATAACGACCCCCGGCCCCTCCAGCGCCACAAAGCCCGCCTGCGTCCGCAGGGTTCTCAACTCGCGGTTCATCAGGGCGAGGCTGCTCTGGCCCGCCGCCGCCTCGCGCGCCAGCGCCGCCAGCTGGGTCCGGAGCGCGCCGAGTTCCACCTCCAGGGACGCGCGGTACCGCTCCTGCTTCTGCAGCAGGATCGCCAGTTCGGAGAGGCGCGTGGAGGGCACGTGCAGGTGCTCGCGGATCGCCTGTTCGGTGCGGATCTGGGTGGCCACGACGAACCCACCCACCATGAGCGCCGCCGCGAGGATAATCTGCCACCGGGACAGGTGCAGGTGGCTCAGCGAATGGGCGACCGTCATGTGCTGCGCGCCTCCGTCCGCCCCTGGGATGCCGGCGGCGTCTCCCGCCGCTTCTTCGCCTCCAGTTTCTTCTTGATCCGTTTCAATCGGAAGATGTCCTCCCGGGCGCGCTGCTCGAGGACGGCGGCGATGAAACGGATCTCGCCGCGGATGCGGGGGACGACCACCTGCTCCAGCGCGTTGACCCGCCGCGTCGTCTTCTTGATCTCCTCACCGATCTTCCTGAGCTTGATCTCTGTGGCCGCCACCTGGAGGATCGCCGTGAGGACCTCTTCAAACTGTGTGGCGCTCTCGATCGTGCGGGCGCTGGTCGCGGTGGGGTTATGCCCCCGCTGAAGCAGCGGCCGGCGGAGGTCACCGACGCTGACCTCGGGGATCCTGGTCCCCCAGACGTTGCGGACCTCGATGTTAACCAGCACCTCGCGGCGGTCGGCCATGGCCGCCGCCTCCAGCGCTTCCTTCCCTTCTACCGCCTTGGCCAGGCTGAGGAAGACATACGCTTCGCGCGCCGCCGCGGTCAGGCGCTCCCGCGCCGCCAGGGCTTCGCGCACAATCTTGAAGAAGTCGGCGACCAGCGCATCCCGCTTGCGCTTGAGCAGGTCGACCCCCTGCTGCGCAATGCGCAGCTGGTTGCGCCGCTGCAGCAGGTTCATCCGGGTGGGGCTGATGACCTCGGCCATGGGCTAGCGCACCGACCGCTCCTCCCACATCTTCTCCATCTGTTCGCCAAAGTAGTACCGATCGACGTGGTCCTGCTTGATGCGTTTGAGTTCCCCCTTCGGGAACATCGACACCAGCCGCCAGCCCAGCGTCAGCGTCTCCTCGATCGACCGCTCGGTCTGCCCCTGGCCCAGGAATTCCCGCTCGAAGCGGTCGGCGAATTTCAGGTAGAGGCGGTCCCGCTCGGTGAGCGCCTCCTCGCCGATAATGGCCACCAGGCGCCGGAGGTCCAATCCGTTGGCATAGGAGGCGAAGACCTGGTCCTTGACGTTCGCGTGATCCTCCCGCGTGCGCCCCTTACCGATCCCATCGTTCATCATGCGTGACAGGCTATCCGGCGGGAAGATCGGCGGGTAGATCCCCGTGCGGTGCAGCCGGCGGCTGAGGACGATCTGCCCCTCGGTGATGTAGCCGGTGAGGTCGGGGATGGGATGGGTGATGTCATCGTCGGGCATCGTCAGGATCGGCAATTGCGTGATCGAGCCTTTACGGCCGAGGATCCGGCCCGCGCGCTCGTAGAGGGTGGCCAGGTCGGTGTACATGTAGCCGGGATAGCCGCGCCGGCCGGGGATCTCCTCACGCGCCGCCCCGATCGAACGGAGAGCGTCGCAGTAGTTGGTCATATCCGTCAGAATGACCAGCACCTGCGTCTCCAGGTCGTAGGCCAGGTACTCGGCGGCCGTCAGCGCCAGGCGGGGGGTCATCAGCCGCTCGATCACCGGGTCATCGGCCAGGTTGAGGAAGACGACGCTGCGGGCCAGCGCCCCGGTGGACTCGAACTGTTCGATGAAGAACGCTGCCTCGCGCTGCGTGATCCCCATGGCGGCGAACACGACGGAGAACTGCTGCTCTGCGCCCAGCACTTTCGCCTGCCGGGCGATCTGCGCCGCAATCTCGTTGTGGGGCAGTCCGGCCCCGGAGAAGATCGGCAGCTTCTGGCCGCGCACCAGGGTGTTCAGGCCGTCGATGCTGCTGATGCCGGTCTGGATGAACTCCTGCGGCCGCTCGCGAGCGACGGGATTGATCGGCGCGCCGATGATCGGGAGCCGTTTCTCGGGGATGATCGGCGGCAGGCCATCGATCGGGTCACCGCGACCGTTGAACCGTCGGCCGACGATCTCCCGGCTGACGCCGAAGCGCGCCACCTCCTCCCGCAGGCTCACCGCCGTCTTCGCGACGTCGAGTCCCGTGGTCTCCTCGAACACCTGGATGATGGCGTTGCGTTCGGAGATTTCGATCACCTGACCGCTGCGCACCGACTCATCCGGCAGGTGGATGTTGACGATGGCACCGTACGAGAGGTCGCGCGCGCCTTCCACGAACAGGAGCGGCCCCGAGATATAGGAGATCGACTGATACCGCTTGACTGCCAGCTCCATGCTGCTCTCCCTTCCTGACTGCTTGTTACGAAGAAGCCCGAGCGGGCTGAGCGCCGAACGCCTCGGGCAACCGCTTCAGAAACTCGTCAATGTGCCGATCCCACGCGTCTTTCGACACCTCTTTCAGACGGGCGATCTGCTCGAGCTGCGGCAGGTTGAGGATGTCGTCCATCAGCATGCCGCGCCGGAGCGCAGCGGACGCCTCGTCGTAAAAGGTGATGATGGCCTTCAAGATCCCGTAGGATTTGGCGAACGGCGAGAATTGGTCGTCGGAGTAGGAAGACTGCTGCAGGAAATCCTCGCGCAGCATCTTCCCCGCCTCGATCACCAAGCGCTGGTCGTCCTGCAGCGCGTCGGGGCCCACGAGCGAGACGATCTCCTGCAACTCCGATTCCAGCTGGAGCAGGGCTGAGGTACGGTCGCGCAGGGTCTCGAAGTCCTCGGGGAGGTGCTCTTTATACCACTGCGCGAAGAGCGGCATGTACAGGCTGTAGGAGCGCAGCCAGTGGATCGCGGGGAAGTGGCGCCGGTTGGCCAGCCCCGCATCAAGCGACCAGAACGTCCCCACGATGCGCAGCGTCGCCTGCGTGACCGGCTCTGACAGGTCCCCGCCGGGCGGCGAGACGGCACCCACAACGGAGATCGAACCCCGGCGCTCCGGTACCCCCTGGCAGACCACCCTGCCTGCTCGTTCGTAGAAGGCGGCCAGCCGGCTACTGAGGTAGGGTGGATAGCCCTCCTCCGCGGGCATCTCCTCCAGGCGGGAAGAGATCTCGCGCATCGCCTCCGCCCACCGGCTGGTGGAATCGGCCATCAGGGCCACGTTGTAGCCCTGGTCCCGCCAGTACTCGGCCATCGTGATGCCGGAATACACCGACGCCTCCCGCGCCGCCACCGGCATGTTGGAGGTGTTGGCGATAATGATCGTCCGCTCCATCAGCGGCCGCCCGGTGCGCGGGTCCTCCAGTTTCGGGAAGTCGTCGAGCACGTGGGTCATCTCGTTGCCGCGCTCCCCGCAGCCGACGTAGATGATGACGTCGGCGTCGGCCCACTTGGACAGCGTCTGCTGCATGACGGTCTTGCCCGCGCCGAACGGGCCGGGGATGGCGGCGGTCCCGCCCATGGCAACCGGGAAGAGGATATCGATAATCCGTTGCCCGGTGACCAGCGGTTCACGTGGATCGAGGCGGCTGCTCAATGGCCGGGCGAAGCGCACCGGCCAGGTGTGCATCAGCCGCAGTTCCCGCCCGTCCTCCAGACGTCCCACCGTGTCGGTCACCCGAAACTCACCGCCGCGGATCTCCTTCACCCGCGACCGCGCCGCGTCCGGAGGCACCAGGATCCGGTGGACCAGGCTAAACTCCTGGACCTCGCCGACAGCGTCTCCGGGCCCCACCTCGTCGCCCGCCTTGACCGTCGGTTTGAACGTCCATCGCTTCTCCCGGTCGATGGCCGTGGCCACCACGCCCCGCTCGATGAAGTCTCCCTTTTGCTGGCGGATGTCTTTCAACGGCCGCTGGATCCCGTCGAAGATCCCGGTGAGCAGCCCGGGACCCAGCTCCACGGCGAGCGGCTGGCCGGTGGTCTCGATGGGCTCCCCGATGTACAACCCGGAGGTGTCCTCATAGACCTGGATGAAGGCGGCGTCGCCGTCGAGACGGATGATCTCCCCCATCAGCCGCTCCTTGCCGACGCGCACGATGTCATACATGCGCGCGCCGATCATGCCCCGCGCGATGACCGCCGGCCCCGCAATCTTGATGATCTCGCCTGCAATCGCCACGAGCGCCCTCCCTACCGAAGTTTTACGTAGAACCCGATGTGCTCTTTCACCAGCCGCGCGATGTAGTCTTCGCCGCTCTCGATCTCGACCGCCGGCGCGGGAAAGGGGACCACGATCGGCGTATCTCTCCCGCGCATCGCCCGCGACAATGCCTCCCCGATGCCCACGAGCAGCGCTTCGTTCACCGCGGCGAGGCCGTAGTCGTGCGCGATCAGAGAGCGCAGGTGCTCCAGCGCCTCAGCCGGAGAGGTCGCCTCCCGTACCTCGACCCCCGCCAGCCGGAACCCTGTGGCGGTCTCGGGATCGGTCACCACCGCCATCCTAGACACCGGCCATCTCCTTCTTCACCAGGTCGCGGGGAATGCCGAGGAACTTGCTGCGGGCGATCAGCCGGAGGTTCACGACCTCATTGTACTTCAGCGCCAGATACCCCACCACGACGTCGATGCCGAGCGGATCCCCCAGGTAGAGGCGCGCCGCTCGCCGGACGAGCACCAGGTCCAGCGCCTTTTCAAACTCGGTCAGATTCTCGGGCATCTGGTCCACGTGAACGCCGCGGACGCGGAGCGCCTGCCAGCCGTGCTCCATCGTGTCCCGCTGACTGAGCGCCAGAAAGAGCTTCTCGTCGACCACCGCGCCCCCGGGAATGAAGAATCGTCGGCGCCCATCCACGTCCAGGCCCTCCTCCAGCCGGGCGAGTTTGACCGCCGTCTTCACGTTGAGCGCATCGATCTCGGCCTGGAGTGCCTCGCGGAGGACGGTCTCGTTGTGTCCCCCACCCCGGACCGCGCCGAGCACGTACTCTGCGTAAAACCGGTCCAGGGCCAGCTCCAATCCCAGCAGGTCTTTGTCTTTGAGGTACGCGGCCAGACCCCGCGCCACGGCCTGGCCGAGGGGATGGCCGAACGCCTCGAGCGCGCCGGCCACCGCCGGGATGTCGGGGTGGCGAGCGAGTTCACGCAGGGCCACCTCGCCCAGGGTGCCCGCCGGGAGCACCGACGTCATGATCTCCTCCTCCGTGCGGCCGGCGTGCTTCCCCCGGAGCACCGCGCGCACATTGGCCAGATCCCAGCGCAGGAGCAGCGCTTCGATCAGGATGCGCGCCTTCCCGTCCGCAAAGCCGAGGATCTTCCGGGTCGTCTGGAAGAAGTTGCGGGCCAGGGCTTCGTCAACCGCTTCGATGGACTGGTAGCGGGTCAGCGCTTCCTGCAGATCCCGTGCGTAGGGCGTGGCGGTGAGTCCCTGAAGGAACGCGTCGAAGGTCGAGGCGCCCAGGAGTTCATCCATCCGCCCCGCTTGAAGCAGGCGGCTGCGCATCGCCCGGACGCGCGCGTTGATGTACGGGAAATCCGGCATCGGGGCTAGCGCATCACCCCCACAGGACTTTCGCCACTTCGGAGACCAGGGTTGGCCGAGCCCGTGCGAGGCGGGAGGTGAGCGTGTTGAGGACGACATACCGGCCATCAACGGAAATCAGGCGAACCCCGCCCCTCACACCGTCCGCTGAACGCACCTCGGCGTCCACCCGCTGACGCTTGGTTGCAGATCGGGCGAGATCTGCATCGTCCGGGTGCGTCTCGATGACGACGTGGCCGGGAAACCCCTGGATCCCCTCCGCGATCAGACGCTCGAGCAGACTCGCGTACCGCGCGCGGTCTCCGACCACATTGCTGAGCGCCTGCTCGGCCCGGCGGAAGACCTCGACGATCGCCCGATCCTTCTGCTCAAGCACGAGCGCCTGGGCCTGCAGCTGGGCGGTACTCTGCGCGCGCACCCGGGCCGCCCGCAGCGCCGCCTCCTGCTGCTCACGCTGCGCCTCCACCACCCGGCGCGCCTCCGCCTGCGCGGCGGTACGGATCTCCTCCGCCTGCTGCCGGGCCTCCGTCAGAATGCGGTCCCGCTCGGCGGCGGCCTCCTGCTCCAGGAGGGTGATCAGGTCACCGCTCACCTGAGGCTACCGGATCTTACCGATGAGGAAGAACGCCACCAGGAAGCCGAGAATGATCATGGTCTCCGGCAGCGCCAGGAAGATCAGCAGCCGGCCACCGATCTCCGGCCGCTCGGCCATGGCACCCGCGGCCGCCGCTCCGATGCGAGCCTGAGCGACTGCGGTGCCTATGGCTCCAAACCCCACGGCCAGCGCCGCGGCTAGGCCCAGCAGACCGTCGCCGAAACTCAGGCCGGCGCCCGGTGGGGCGGCCGGCTCCTCGGCGGCCAGCGCCGACCCGTGGATCGCTGCCACCAGAAGCAGCGCGAACACCAATCCTTTCGCGACCGTGCGCAATCTATCCACCTCCCGCTCGTTGGAATGGCTGGTATGCACGTCCGATCTCATCGTGGTACTTCACCTTCATCAAGAACTCCACCCAGTGCAGACGGGCCGGCTGAATGATGTGCCCGATGATCGTAAACGCAAAGAACATGATCTGAAAGATCCCGGCCAGCACCGCCGCGAGAATGGCGCCGATGATCCCCGCTCCGCCAAACTGCCTGACCATCTCCGGACCCAGCTCGTTCGCCGCGATGGCCAGTGCCGCGGCGGCCAGGCCAAAGGCCATCAGCCGGGCGTGGGAGAGGATGTGGCCGAAGGCGGTAAAGGATTCCAGGAACCACATCAGGCTCATCGGCTTCCGGGACGCCAGCGCGGAAAGAATCGCCGCCACCAGCAGGTAGAGACTCCACGGGACAAACACGGCAGGAAGTCTTTGAGCTTGCGTCGCCAGGAAGATCAGCAGCGCAGCGGACGCGAAGGTGATGACAAGGCTTTCGAAAACGCCTTCCCAATGCCGGTGGGCGATCGCCGCGAGCAGGTGCCACACGAGCCCGAGATAGATCATCAGGATGCCAAAGAGGATAATCACATTGAAGTAGCGATCCCAGTTCTCCTCTGCGATCCGGTTGAAGATCGGATGGACGCGCAACAAAAGTTCCGGAAGGTTTCCAAAGAACTCGGCGTAGATGACCCCGAACACGATGACCCAAAAGGCCAGGACACGGATCAACCACGATAGCGCCGCGAGTGCCTGAGGATCCATCTTGGCGTCCAGGATTGGAGCGGTCCAGGACCTCCCTGCGCGTGCACGATTGCGGAGCATCCATCCGAAAAGGAAGAAGAGCAGGCCGTAGCCCACGTCGCCGATGACCATTCCCACGAAGAGAGGAAAGGTGACCGCGATGAGCGGGCTCGGATCCCAGGTGCCGTACCGGGGCGGCGGGAAGAGCCCGAGCAGCAGCTGGAACGGCTTGATGGCCGGGCGGTTGTCCAGCAGGACCGGCACCCGCTCCGCCTCGTGCGGGTCGGCGGGGCTGTCGTAGATGACGACCTCCTTGCCGAAGCGCCGCTCGAGGGTGCGGCGTACAGCACTGATCGTGCGGGTCGGGGTCCACCCATGAACCACGAAGGTATACCGCGACTGCGATAGGTTCGGGACCACCTGCAGACGGGTCAAGCGATCCTGAATCACCGCGCGCATCGCCACCAGCCGGGAGCGGTGAGCGCGGGCCAGCGCGTGCAGTCCCCCGGTGATGCGCTCGAGCTCGCGGGGAAGATCGGTGCGCCGCTCCTCCATCGTCCTGATGGCTTCGGCCGGCGGAAGGTTTGCGTACTGGCTGGGGAGGCGGAGTTCGCTCTCCCCCGCGCGTGCCCGGAAGCCGTGCACCGCCTCCGCGGCGCGGTGGTAGACGGCCACGACCACGCCCCCCTTTCCCTCCTCCCCCACGCGGCTCACCCCC
>JANONS010000331.1:0-12306 GCA_031420915.1 Armatimonadota bacterium | reverse complement strand
TCCATCCGGGCCGAAGCGCACTGACGATGCCGCGCGTCACACTGACTTGCTCAGTTCCCACACCGCTCGGATATCCGAGGACTAGAAGCTCCTGCCCTTGTCGCAACGTATCCGAATTCCCAAGTGGCAGCGCCGGAAGGCCAGAGGCATCGATCTTGAGCACGGCAACATCGGTGGTGGTCACGAGCCTTTCGGGGCACGTGTACTCGACCCTGCGAATATAATCGACCACCTTCGCGGGAAACGAGCGTCTGTCGGGAAGGGTGACTGCGATCTCAATCGCCCCCTCTACGACGTGCTGATTCGTCAGGACAAAGCCGGACGAATCATAAATGAAACCCGACCCATGACCTCCTCCGCCCAGCACGTCCTTCTGAGTTACCAGCACGACCGCAGGTTTGATGCGGGCGATCAGGTCCTCCAGCTGAGCATGAACGGGCGGAGGGACTACCGCGAGGGAGGTGGACAGCAGGCTCGCGACGAGGGCGAGCACGATGGCAGACCGCCGGGCGAGCCGCATAGATGTCCTCCTTGGCTGGCGAGCCAGACTCCTGAATCAGCATTGCCCTGGCACGCCTGTCGTTAGTCCTGCTGTGTGGAGAAACTACGCGGGGCGGCGCGCCACCACCGCGCGCCACTCCTCCGCGGCGGCCTGGGCAATCACCACGAGACCGCTACGGGCGAAGGCCTGGTGGACCCCTTCTGCCCGTGGCTCTGCGATCCCGGAGGCAATGACCACTCCGCCGGAACTGAGGTGGGAGGGAATCGCGGGCGCCAGCCCTTCAAGGAGATCCGCGGTGAGATTCGCCAGGATGAGATCGACGGGGGCGGCAACCGGCCCGAGCAGATCGCCTTCCACGACGGCCACCCGGCCGGCGACCTCATTGTGAGCCACGTTGCGCCGGGCCACCCCAACCGCCACCGGGTCGATGTCCACAGCGAGCACGTGCGCGGCTCCGAGTTTCGCTGCGCCGATCGCCAGGATGCCTGAACCTGTGCCGACGTCCGCCGCGCGCTGACCTGGCCGCAGGTGGTCCTCCAGGAGCATCAGGCACAACTGGGTCGAGGGGTGCAAGCCGCTGCCGAAGGCCATTCCGGGATCGAGGCGGATCACGATGGAGGCGGGATCGCCCTCGGGCGTCTCCCACGACGGCACGATGTGGAACCGGCGGCCAACCTGGAAGGCGCGGACGTGCGCCTTCCAGGCGTCGGCCCAATCCTCCGCGGCGACCTCCTCCACGGTCAGCGCGGGCGGCGCCGTACCCAGGCCACAGGCCGGGAGCGCCGCCAGCCGTCGGCGGAGGTCATCGAGGACGCCACGGCGCGCGGCCTCCTGTGACAGGTACGCGCGCAGGCGGACGGTGCCCTCCGGAGCGTCCTCCTCGACCACTCCTCCGGTGCGCGCCCCGTGCAGCAGGTCGGCCACCGCTTCCCCCGCTTCGATGGGCGCAGACACCGTCACCGCCAGGTAGCGGACGGGCGGCGTTACTGGAGCAGACCCTTCATCTTCTTCCACAGGGACCTCTTCTGCGGCCGCACCTTCTCGCCGCGAAGGTCGGCAAGGTGCAGGAGGGCGCGCTGCTGCTCGGGGGTCACATCCTTCGGGATCTCCACCCGCAACCGGACGTAGAGATCGCCGGTCCCTCCGCGCAGATCCGGCATCCCCTTCCCGCGAAGGCGCAGCCGCGCGCCAGGCTGCGTCCCGGGCGGGATCGCAATCGGGATCGCATCGCCGAGGCCGGGGACGGTGATTTCGTCGCCGAGCGCCGCCTGCACCATCGAGATCGGCACCTCGCAATGGAGGTCCGCGCCTTCCCGCGTGAAGGTGCGGTGGGGACGGACGTGAATGACGACGTAGAGATCCCCGCGTCCCCCGCCGTGCATCCCTCCCTCCCCCTCGCCGGCCATTCGCAACCGCATCCCGGTGTCCACGCCGGGAGGGACCCGCACGCTCACCTCGCGGACCGCCTCCTTGCGCCCGGTGCCCGCGCACTCCTTACAGGGGTGCCGGATGACCGTTCCCCTGCCGCCGCACTCGCGGCAGGTCACGACCTGGGTGAAATGGCCGAAGACGGTCTGCTGCTGGTAGCGGAGTTCGCCAGATCCGCGGCAGGTGGGGCAGGTCTCCGGCGTGGATCCCTGCTCGCGCCCCGTGCCGAAGCAGACCGGGCAGGTCTCCAGGCGGGGGACGGTGATGGACTGCTCCACGCCACGGGCGGCCTCTTCGAGGGAGATCTCCAGATCGTACCGCAGGTCCTGCCCGCCGGCCGCCTCATCGTCCCCCACCCGAACCCCACGGACCCTGCGGCCGAAGAACACGTCAAACAGGTCGTCGAACGGACTGAAGACATCGCCTGGGTCCCGGGCGGGGAACTGGCCGACCTCGCCATAGCGGTTATAGTGCGCGCGGCGATCCGCGTCGCCCAGAACGTGGTAGGCCTCGTTGATCTCCTTGAACCGCTCGGTAGCCTGCGGATCGTCCTTGCGGACATCGGGATGAAATTCCCGGGCCAAGCGGCGGTAGGCCTGTTTCACCTCATCCTGGGTGGCATCGCGCGGGACGCTGAGGATCGCGTAGTAATCCGTGGCCATGTGGAGACGTCCGGGCGCCGCGCCGTGTCCGCGAGATCCCGTCAGGCGCTCAGATCGGTCAAGGCCTCGCTCAGGTGCCGGGCCAGAAACCGCACCACGGGCAGCGCCCGCTGGTAGGGCATCCGTTTCGGGCCCAGGATCGCCAGCGTCCCCATCGTGCGCCCGCCCACCGCGTAGGTCGCGGCGACGATGCTGCACTCGCGCATGGCCGCATAGGGCATCTCGCTGCCGATCGTCACCCACACCGTTCGCCCGGGGACGGGACGGAGGATCTCCGCCAGGTCTTCCTCGCGGTCCAGGGTGGAGAGCACGGGCGAGACGGTGTCGAGCTGGCGGAACTCCGGTTGCTCCAGCAGGTGTGTCGTCCCTTCGATGACGATGCGGCCGCCTGCCACCCGCCGCACCTCCCGGTCCATCCACCGGTGGAGGTAGTCGAGCAACCGCTGATAGCGGGCCATCTCGCCGACCAGGGCCTCCAGCCGCTCCCGGGTAATCTCCCCGAGCGTCAACCCTTCCAGGCGGGCGCTGATCCAGCGCGACAGCCGGTCGAGCGTATCGGGGTCCACCGGTTCCGGCAGTTCCATGGGCTGTCCCTCGAAGACACCGGTGTCTGTCACGATCAGTCCCAGGACCCGGCGCGCCTCGAGCGGGATGAAGTGGAGGTGGCGGAAGAGTCGCTCCTGCGGGCGCACCGTCGAGGCGACCGACGGGTAGTGGATCTCCTCCGCCAGGGCGCGCACGGCACGCTCGATCAGGCGTTCCGCCTCTTCGGCCAGCGAGTGCATCTGCCGCCGCAACCGCTGCCGTTTCTCCGCGGTCAGCCGTTCCTCGCGCACCAGGGTATCGACGTAGAAGCGGTAGGCCCGGTCGGTGGGGACGCGGCCGGCGGAGGTATGCGGCTGAGAGAGGAACCCCATCTCTTCGAGGGCCGCCATCTCGTGCCGGACGGTGGCAGAGCTGACGCCGAGTCCGCTGCGGCGCACCACGACCTCGGACGCTACCGGCTCCGCCGAGTGGACGTACTCTTGAATGATGGCCGCAAGGATGCGCCCCTTGCGCGCGTTCAGCATCGGGCCCTCGTTGATGAGCACTCTACCGCACCGAGTGCCAATCCGGATTCAGCCTAGCATTCCGAAAAGGCGTCAGTCAAATCGCCTGTCTGCGATCTCTCCCCGCCGCAGGAGGAGATCGCGCACCGTCCGGATCTCCTCCACCCGCATACCCCATGAGGCCACGAGATAGACCACAAGCCCCGCGCCACCCGCCGCCGCGAGGAGCACCGCCGTGGAGAACACATCGCGTTCCAGCCACCCCGCCGCCAGGAGCGAGACCCCTGCCGCGGTCACTCCTCCGAGTGCAGCCGCACCGGCGGCCCGCACCCCTGTAGCGAGAATGCGGCGTCCCTCAAACACACCCAGGCGGCGGCGCAGCAGCCAGAACAGCAGCGCGGCGTTTACGAGGTTCACCAGCGAGGTCGCCAGCGCGATCCCCGTGGCGCCCCCCACTCGCATGAAGGAGAGGACGAGGACCGCGTTGAGGGCGATCATCGCGCCGCCGACCTTGACCGGGGTGGCCATGTCGTGCAGCGCATAGAAGGCGCGGGTGACGATGTAGTAGACGGCCACCGCCCCCACCCCCACAGTGTAGGCCCGCAGCGCGGACGCCACCGCCGCAGTGGCCCCGGAGGTGAACTCCCCGCGCTCGAAGAGCAGCCGGACAAGAGGCTCGGCCAGCACCAGCACGAGCGCGATAATCGGGAGGATCAGCACCAGCGTGATGCGCAGGCCGAAGGCCGCCGCGGCCCGCAACCCCGCATGGTCGCGCGCGGCGGCCTGGCGGGCCAACGTCGGGAAGACCACCGTGGCGATGGAGATGGCGATGATGCCCACCGGCGCCTGCGCCACCTCGTACGCGTAGTCCAGCACCGCCACCGCGTTCACACCGGGCTCGGGAGGGAGAAACGAGGCGAAGATGCGGGCGACGGCGGCATTGATCTCCACGACGGCCAGGCCGAGCATCGCGGGCAGCGCCAGACGGAGCAGCTTCACCACCGCAGGATGCCGCAGGGTGAGCAGGGGGAGGTAGCGGAACCCCGCGCGGAACGCCGCCGGGATCTGCACCGCGAACTGGACGGCGGTGCCAAGCACCCAGGCCACCGCCAGACCGGCGATGCCCCTCCGCGGGCCCAGCCACAGCGTCCCGCCGATGGTCACCAGGTTGAAGAGGAGGGGCGCGAGCGCGGGCGCGGTGAAGCGCTGCTGCGCCTGCAGCCAGCCGGTGGCGAAGACCGCCAGGGCGAGGAAGAACATCGCCACAAAGATGATGCGGGCAAGAGAGACCGCCAGCGGAATCAGACCGGGGCGCGCGAGAAACCCCGGCGCCGCGATGCGCATCAGGAGCGGGGCGACCAGTTCCCCGGCCAGGACCATCGCCAGCCCCAGGAGGAGGACCAGGTTGAACAGAACGGCCCCCACGCGCGCCGCCTCTCGGCGATCGCCGCTCGCCAGGTACTCGGCAATGGTCGGGATGAAGACGATGCTCAGCGTGCCCCCCACCAGCAGCCGCTGGATGAAGAAGGGGAGCGAATACGCGACCACGTAGGCGGCCTTGGCATCCGAGGCCCCGAAGAGAGCCGCGACGACGATCTCACGGAGCAGACCGAGGAGGCGGCTGAGCACGGTGGCGGCCGCCATCAGGGTGGCGGCGCGGGCGAGGCGCTGCGCGGTCACGCTCATGGGGGATTCAATGGTAGAATGCGATCTGTACGCAGACAGCAGTCACACTGACCGGCGAGGAGACGATGGCGAAGCGAATCAAATCCGGGTTGAAGCGCCTGCGGCAGACTGTGCGCCGCCAGGCGCAGAATCAGGCGGTCCGATCGCGCGTGAAGACGCTGGCGAAGCAGGCCGGCGCAGGCGCGCAGGATCAGCTTTTGCTTGCGATCAAGGCGATCGACAAGGCCGCCGCCAAGGGGATCTTCCACAAGAACGCGGCCGCCCGCAAGAAGGCGCGGCTCATCCGCCGCCAGCGGGCCCGAGCGGCATCCTAGGGCCCGCACAGCCGCACCACCAGCGTCTCCAGCGCCAGCTCAGGCTGGCCCGTGGATTTGACGGCACGGTCGGTCTCCTCCAGCGCCGCGAAGATCCCAGGGAAATCCCCGAGGCGATAGTGCCGCGCCTGAGCGAGCAGTTTGCGGGCGGCATAGGGATGGACCCCGATGGCCCGCGCCAGGTCCGTCTCGCTGCGCGCCCCGGTGGCCTTCGTCCGAACCAGCCGGCGAAAGTGACCGGCGATCATCCCCAGGACCGGGAGGGGATGCTCTGACTGCAGGAGGGCGCGCAGCGCCTGCATCGCACGGCCCGCATGGCGTTCCCCGACGGCATCGGTCAGGGCGAAGACGCTCGCCTCGCTCAACCGGCTGGCCACCGCGTCCACGTCCTCCTCGGTGATCTCCGCCCGCTCCCCTACGTAGGCCGCCAGCTTCTCCACCTCCAGCCCGAGCGTGCGCAGCCCCACGCCCGCGAGTGACACCAACATCTGCGCCGCCTGCGGCGTGATCCGCTTCCCGTTGCGTGATGCGGCCTGTTCCACCCATCCGGGGGCCTGGCGCCATCCTGTGGCGTCGCAAGGATGGATGGCGCCGTGTTGCTGGATCACCTTGAAGAGCCGGCTGCGGCGGTCGAGCCCCTCCGCGGTGAGGATCACGACGGTGGGGGGCAGCCCGCGAGCCAGGTAGGCCTCCAACTCCCGCTGGCCGTCGGCGGAGAGGGCGTCGAGATCTTTGACGACGACCACCCGCCGGTCGCCGAAGAACGGCAGGGTGTCCAGGCGGGTAATGAGATCCGCGACGGGTGTGGATCCCGCGTTCACGACGTCGAGGTTCAACGCCCGGCTCTCGGGCGGGAGGGTCTGCGCGATCAGGGCGTCCACACCCTCTTCGATCAGCAGGTCCTCTTCGCCAACGAACAGGTGCAGGGTGGTCACAGGTGCTCACCGCGGCGGAGGTGTTCGATCAGCGCGCCGACCTCACCAGGGTCTGCTTGCCCCGCCACCTCCCATGTCAGGCGGAGCAGCGTGCCCGGACACGCACCGAGCGGCAGGCGGTCGGCGGGCACGTACGCCCGTCCGCCCTCCAGCAGGATCACCGCCACGCCATCCTCGATCCGATCGATCAGCCCGCTGATCATCGCCCGCCCGCTCCCACTCCACCGCTCATGGGCACGCCCAGACCCCGCCGCGCGCGCATGGTCTCGACCCGGAGCGTCCGCCCGTCTGTCCGCAGGATCACCGCGCCGTCCTGGTCCGTCCGATAGACGCGAATGCCACGCTCTTCGAGAGCCCGCAGCGTCCGCGGGTGCGGGTGGCCGAACAGGTTGCTGGCGCCGACCGACACGAGTGCCACGGCGGGGCGGACGGCATCCAGAAACGCGGGCGTCGTCGAGGAGCGACTCCCGTGATGGGCCACCTTCAGCACGGTACTCTGGATCTCCATCCCGCTACGCAGCAGGTGCGTCTCCGTCTCCGCCTCGATGTCACCGGTCAGCAGGATGCTGACCCGGCCAAACCGCACCCGGGCCACAATCGACCGGGCATTGACCAGATCATCCGGGTCCGGGGGATCTCCCTGCCCATCCTCCGCCGGATGCAACACCTCCACGATCGCGCCGCCGCCGAGATCGACCCGTTGCCCCCTCCGCGCGAGGGCGTACGGCACGCGGCGCTTCCGGACGAGGTCAAGCAATCGGGCATAGGATGGGCTCGGGTGGGGCACCCCGGGGTCGAGCACCAGATCGACCGTGAAGTTCTCCAGCACGGCGGGCAGTCCTCCCACGTGATCCTCGTGCGCGTGCGAGAGCATGACCACGTTCAGCCGGCGGACTCCCAGCCGACGCAGGGCGGGGACGACGCGGCGGGCGCCGATGTCGCGCCGCGGGCGCCACGACCCTGACCCGTTCGTCACATCGCCGCCGGAGCGCACCGCGCGCCATGCCAGATCGAGCTCGCCTCCACCATCCACCAGCATCGTCCGTCCGGTGGGACCGCGCACCAGAATCGCATCTCCCTGTCCGACATCAAGCACGGCCACCGTGAGGACGGGATCGCCGAGGGGACCCCCGAGCGCTCCCCCTGTCCAGATGGCCGCGACGGCAATCAGCGCACACGCGGCGATCGCGGGCCCGATGGGACCTCTCCAGCGCCACCGCGGCACCGTAGCCAGGAGCGCGTACGCCGCCGCGACATGCCACCAGGCCACAGGCGGCAGCCAGACCTGGGCGCCCGGCGCCGACGCAAAGAGGCGGGCCAGCGTGACGACCGCCCAGACGGGTGGCAGGAACGCGGGCACCAGGAAGGCCGCGACGTGAGGGAGGATCGCGCTGACGAGCACAAGGGCAAAGCCGGCGGGGACGAGGACGGCGACGATCGGCAGCACGAAGAGGTTGGCCAGGAAGGCCGCCAGGGAGACACGCTGGAAGACGACCGCCAGTAGCGGCGTGACCGCGAGCTGCGCGCCGAGTGTCGCGCCCACCAGTTGCGCCAGCCAGCGCGGCCGGAGCGGAGGCGCGAGCCTCGGGGCGAGAAACAGCAGGCCCCACGTGG
This sequence comes from Armatimonadota bacterium, assembly GCA_031420915.1. Taxonomy (GTDB): domain Bacteria; phylum Sysuimicrobiota; class Sysuimicrobiia; order Sysuimicrobiales; family Humicultoraceae; genus JANONS01. Next base: position 4,116 of record JANONS010000331.1, on the reverse strand, counting down.
CGGCGAAGGAGAGCTGGAACCCCAGACTGAACAGCGCCGCCGGGTGGATCGCCAGCCAGAGCAGGGCCGCCAGCGCCAGCGTGGAGGGTGGGTCGGGGTCCCGGCGCAGCAGCAGCGCGCAGAGTCCAACAAGCGCCATAATCGCGGCGCGGCCCACGGACGCGCTCCACCCCACCATCGTGCTGAAGAGCAGGATGACGCCGCCGGCGAGGAGGATGCGCGCGGCCCGCCGCGCTCCGAGGAGGCTGGTCGCGGCGACGGTGGCGGCGGCGATGAGGCCGACCTGCGCGCCGGAGACGACCAGGACGTGCAGGAGCCCGGCGCGCAGGAAGATCTCCTCCATCTCCTCGCCGACGCCGGCCTGCACGCCGAGCAGGAGCCCCGCCAGGACGCCGCCGTAGGGCTCGGGTAGGATCCGCAGCGGGCGAACCAGCCGCTCGCGGAGCCGCAGCGCCCAGCGGATCAGGACGTGGCCCTCTCCTCGCCGCACTACAGAAGGCTGCCGGTGGAAGGGCACCCGCAACATCGCCACCACACCCCGGCGGCGCAGTGCATCCCGCAGGCCGGGTTCGCAGGGGTTCGTGCCCTCCGGGGGCGCGGCGATCGTGCCCCGCACGGCGATCACGTCGCCGTATTGCAGCGAGGGCGCAGCCGGCAGGGTGGTCATCACGGCGAACCCGACCGGCGGCGGGGCGCCGCCGATCCGGCGGATGCGGATCACGACGCGCTGCCGGCCGTCGCGTCCATCGACCGGTTGCGCGATTAGCCCCTCGACGTCGACCCGGCGGCCCTCCCACGCGGAGGCGGCCGCCGCCTCTCGATGCACGGGATCCAGGGTGTGGGCAAGGTGACCCAGCCCCGCGAAGACGGCCAGCACACAGACGGGAATCAGCACTCTCAGGCCAGCGGGCGGGACGCGGGCCTGCCGGACCGCGCCGAGCGCGAGCAGCCACGCGGTGTAACTACCGGATGTCAGCAGGAGGAGAAGTGTGGGAGGAACCGGGCGACGATCCGCGACGAGGATGCCGAGGGCGAAGGCGATAGCGGCCCAGATGAGCGGACGGCCCACGCCGAGTTAATCGGCGGGGCCGCCCGCGGTTTACGGGAGCCCGATCACACTGTGAACGTCAGAACGTCGCGGGCGTCAGGTCCGGGCGGTCACCTCGCGCTGGATCCGCTCGACGAACGCGTCCACGGCCATCGGACCCAGATCGCCCGCATCGCGGCTGCGCACCGCCACCTGGGCGCTCTGGACTTCTTTGTCCCCGACCACCAGCATGTAGGGGACCTTCATCACCTGCGCCCGGCGCACTTTGTAGGCGATCCGTTCGTTGGTGCCGTCAACCTCCACCCGCAGCCCCGCCTCGCGCAGCCGCCCCGCCACCTGCTCCGCGTACGGCTGGTGGCGATCCGCGATCGGCAGCACGCGCGCCTGCTCGGGTGCCAGCCAGGGCGGAAACGCCCCGGCGTAGTGCTCGATGAGGAGCCCGAAGAACCGCTCCATCGACCCAAAGAGCGCCCGGTGGACGACGAACGGCACGTGCTCCTTGCCGTCCTCCCCGACATAGGTCAGGCCGAACCGCACCGGCAGGGTGAAGTCGAACTGTACGGTGGCCGTCTGCCAGGGACGGCCCAGCGCATCCACCAGGTCGATGTCGATCTTCGGGCCGTAGAACTGCGCCTCACCCTCAAGGCGTTTGAACGGCAGCCCCTTCCGGTCCAGGACCCGCGCCAGGACGCTCTCCGCCGTCTCCCACATCTGCGGGCTGCCCGTATACCTCTCCGAGTCGCTCGGGTCCCGGGCCGACAGGCGGACCTGATAATTTCGGAAGCCGAAGGCCTCATAGAGGACGAAGGCCAGATCCAGGACGTGATCGATCTCCTCCTCGATCTGGTCCGGCCGGCAGAAGATGTGCGCATCATCCTGGGTGAATGAGCGCACGCGCAACAACCCGTGGAGCACGCCGGACCGCTCGTACCGGTAGACCGTGCCCAGCTCGCCGATCCGGATCGGGAGATCGCGGTAGGACCGGGTTTCGCGCCTGTAGATCATCATGTGGAAGGGGCAGTTCATCGGCTTGAGGCGGTACTCGCGCCCCTCCACCTCCATCGGCCCGTACATGCTTTCCTGGTACCACTGGAGGTGTCCGCTCGTCTCCCACAGGTGCGACCGGGCGATGTGGGGCGTGTAGACGAGCTCGTATCCCCGCTCGCGATGCAGCCGCTTCCAGAAGTCCTCCGCGATCTCGCGGAGCAGGGCGCCCCGCTGCAACCACAGCACCAGACCGGGCCCCACCTCCTCGTCGATCAGGTAGAGGTCCAGGTCGCGTCCCAGCCGCCGGTGATCGCGCTTCTTCGCCTCCTCCAGCAGGCGGAGATGCTCCGCCAGTTGCGCCTCATCCGGAAAGGTGATCCCGTAGATCCGCTGGAGCATGGGCTGGTGCTCATCCCCCCGCCAGTAGGCACCCGCGGTGGAGAGGAGTTTGATCGCTTTGATGCGGCCTGTGCTCGGCAGGTGCGGTCCCAGGCACATGTCCAGGAACCCGTCTTGCTTGTAGAAGGAGACACGAACATCTGGAATGCCATCGAGTAGTTCCAGTTTGAACCGCTCACCCGCCTTGCGGTACATGGCGATCGCCTCGTCGCGCGGGATCGTGACGCGCTCAATCGGTTGATCCCGTCGAGCCAGACCGCGCATCCGGTCCTCGATCTGCACCAGGTCCTCCGGCGTGAACGGGCGGCCGATGTCGATGTCGTAATAGAAGCCGTCCTCGATCGGCGGGCCGATCGCCAGCAGGGCCTGCGGGAAGAGTTCCTTCACCGCCTGCGCCAGCAAATGCGCCGAGGAGTGCCAGTAGACGGCGCGCCCCTGGGGATCATCAAAGGTGAGGAACTCGACGGTAGCATCACCCTCCACCGCAGCGCCCATGTCGACCAGCCCTCCATCCACCCGGGCGACGAGTGCATCGGCCTTGCCGGCGTCCGCCGCAATCTGCGCGAGCGGCGTCCCCTTTGGGTACCGGCGATTCTGCCCACTCTGCAACCGGACTGTGACCTCATTCATCATGCTCTCCTCCTCACAACCCCTCGCAAATGACAAACCCTCCGCCCAAGGGACGGAGGGTTCCGCGGTTCCACCCTGATTCCGTACGGCGATGGACTCGCACGCCGCCGGCGCTCACACCATCGTCACGTGATGGACCGGCCGCCTTCTCCGCTGTTGCAGTATCGGCGGCGGGCTCGGAGGGGGTTTTCGGTCCACCCGCACGCGGGAACGCTTTCAGCCTCTGGCGTCCCCTCTCTCCGCGGCGGGCTTAGACCTACTTCGTCCTCGTCTTCGCCCTGGATTGCCTGCGTTGGCGGAATTATAGGATGGACCTCTTTGCGCTGTCAAACCCTGATCCTCGGTCCACCCGCACCTCAGGCCTTCCGGAGCAGATCCGTGAAAGCCTCAACCAGATGCGGGTCCCACTGCAACCCGCTGCCGCCCCAGAGCACTTCCAGCGCGTCCTCCGCCGAAAGGGCGAAGCGGTATGGCCGATCTGTGGTGTGGGCCGCATACGCGTCGGCCACAGAGACGATGCGCGCGCCCAGCGGGATGGCTTCGCCCGTCAGGCCATCCGGATAGCCGGTTCCATCCCATCGCTCGTGGTGTCCGCGAACGATCGCACTGATCTCGTCCCCAAAGCGCAGGCGGCGGCAGAGATCGGCACCGCTGATCGGATGCCGCTTCACCAGCGCAAACTCTTCTGGCGTCAGCGGACCCGGCTTCGTCAGGATCGCGTCGGGCACGGCGACATTGCCGATATCGCGAAGGAGTGCTGCGGTCCGGATATGGGTCCTGGCCTCCTCCCCGAGCCCCGTCGTAGAGGCGAGCCGGGTGCTGAAGTCAGCGACGCGGATGGCATGACTCTCCGCATAGAGGCTTCGAGCCTCGACGGCGGCGGCGACGGCAATCAGCGTTGCCTCCGCGCGTTCGACGGCCTCCTGGATGTGCCTGGTGCGGAGCAGCGCATGGGTCCATGCCAGGACTTCGCTTCCTTTGATGGGCTTGCGGATGATCCCATCCGCGCCGCTGGCAACCTCGAGCTCCCCGATCTCGGTGCCCGTCGTGAG
>JANONS010000330.1:0-7040 GCA_031420915.1 Armatimonadota bacterium | reverse complement strand
CGGCCACCGAGTCGATCACGATCACATCGAGCGCGCCGCTGCGCACCAGCATCTCCGCGATCTCCAGCGCTTGCTCGCCGCTGTCGGGCTGCGAGAGGAGGAGGCTGTCGACATCCATACCCACCGCCCGGGCGTAATTGGGGTCCAGCGCATGCTCGGCGTCGATGAAGGCGGCAACCCCTCCCTCACGCTGGGCCTCTGCAATGATGTGGTAGGCCAGGGTGGTCTTGCCCGAGGCCTCCGGCCCGTAGATCTCCACGACCCGGCCGCGCGGGACGCCGCCGACACCGAGGGCTGCATCCAGTGCCACCGACCCGGTGGGGATCACCTCTACCTGGAGCCTGGCCGAGGCCTCACCCAGCTTCATGATCGCACCCTTGCCGAACTGCTTTTCAATCTGCGTCAATGCGAGGTCTAACGCGCGCTGCCGCTCGTTCATACCCGTACCCTCCTCTAACCGCCGCCTGATGGCGGCGAGCCCCCGTTCCGGCATGGATCGTGTTCCCGCTGCTCCGGTGGCGCCACACTACCAAACAAATGTTCGCTTGTCAACACTGTAAAACTACCCTTTTGGGCCGATAGCTTAGCCCGATAGTCCCCAAATACGCTATATACCGGGTTCCCGACCGGACGGCGCACGACATCTTGCGGTCCTCAGTCAGGAGACTTCAAGATCTGCCCCAGGAGAACCTCCTCGACCCGGGTGTACCTGGCTCCCCGCGGGCTCAGGTGGCTCTCCATGACCGTCAGGGTTTCAACCTGCTGTGTTCCCACCGCCACCTCTCGGAAGCCGCTCAGCGCTCGAACCAGGTCCCCCCACAACCGGCGGTCGCGCACACGTGTGAGCGTGAGGTGTGCAACGTAGGGACGATCCTCCCGGGGGAAGCGGTGGCGGGCCAGGACGGCGTCAAGCTGCGCCGACAGACCCGCCAGCTCGTCGCTCCCATTCGTGACGCCGGCCCAGATGACCTGAGGCCGCGCAAGCGAGGGAAAGGCCCCGACTCCGTGGAGGACCAGCTGGAAGGGCCGGCTCGCCGCGGCCACCTCGCGCGTGGCGAGTTTCACTTGCGCCAGCTGCGCTGGGGTGATCTCGCCGAGAAACCGCACCGTGAAGTGGAGGTTTTGCGCGGTGATCCAGCGGAGGCCGGCGCCCGCCTGCTTGATGCTGTCTTCGAGGTCCACGATCCGCTGCCGGAGGGTTGCGTCGAGCTCGACCGCGATGAAGATCCGATGGTGGGTCACCGGGTTTGTGATCACACCCCTCCGCGGAGGAGGTGGAGGCGGAGCAGGTCGATGGCTGCTTGGCTGCAGAGGTACTTGATGCCGCGCCGGCCGGACCTCTGCCCGAACCGCCACTCCTGGACCGTCTCACCCTCGCGATCGGCGAGCGCGACGTACACCAGGCCGACCGGTTTCTCTGCGCTCTCGCCGGTCGGTCCCGCGATCCCGGTGATCCCCAGTCCCACGTCACTCCCCGCCTGTTCCCGCACGCCATGCGCCATCGCTTGCGCCACTGCACCGCTGACCGCTCCATGAGTCTCCAGCAGGTCGGGGGATACGCTCAGCAGCGCGACCTTAGCCGCGTCGCTGTAGGCGACCACGCCGTGGAGGAAATAGGCCGAACTCCCAGGGACGTTCGTCAAGCGGTCCGCGATCAGGCCGCCCGTACAGGACTCCGCCACCGCCACCGTCTGGCGCCTGGCTGTGAGCAGCCGGCCGGTCACCTCCTCCAGCGTCTCGCCGTCCGTGCCGAAGACGAGATTCCCCAGCCGCGTCCGCACCGCTGCCTCGCCAGCGGCCAGGTGCTCCATCACGATGTCGGGCGCGCCCTTCGCCGTGACCCGCAGATGGACTTCGCCGAGTTTGGCGTAGGGGGCGATGGTGGGCGCTGGCATGTGGAGCAGATCCTTGATCCGTTCTTCCACCGCGGACTCCCCGAGTCCGGTGACCTTGAGCACCCGCGACCGGATCACCACCTCGCCGGTCCGTTCGCGCAGCCAGGGGATGAGAAAATCATCGACCATCCCCTCCATCTCAATGGGTACGCCGGGCATAATCACGATGGTCGCGGACTGGTGGTCAATGACGACACCGGGTGCGGTCCCGCGACGGTTCGGAATCACCCGAGCCCCCCGGGGGATGAGCGCCTGCTTGTAGACCGACTCGGGGGCAGGCAGCCGCCGGACCTCAAAGAACCTGCGGATGCGCTCCGCGACCTGCGGGTCCTGAACCAGCGGCAGACCGAGGGCCGCGGCGACGGCTTCCACGGTGAGATCGTCCTCCGTGGGGCCGAGCCCTCCGGTCATCAGTACCAGGTCGGCCCGGGAGAGCGCCAGGCGAACGGCCTGTTGGACCCGGATGGAGTTGTCGCCGACGGTTTGCTTGAAGTAGAGGTCGACGCCGTGCTCGGCCAGCACCCCTGCCAGGTAGGCGGCGTTGGTGTCGGTAATCTGGCCCAGCAGGAGTTCGGTGCCGACCGAGAGGATCTCGGCGCGCACGCTCAAGGCGCCTCGGAGGAGCGCGTGAAGCGGCGCTCCACGACCTCGGTGAGTTCCCCGAGGACGCCGAGCGGCCGCCCGTTGACGGTCAGTTCGACGGCGCCGGCGTTTCCGATTCGAATAAGGAGTTCCCGTTCGGCCGTCCAGGTGCGCGCGTCGCCCGCATGAACGAAGCCCTGAAAGACCCGCTGCCCGTCGGCGGTGACACGGAGCCAGGAGGTTCCGCTGGCGGTCAGCGACACTGACACACCCGCTGCTTGAGGTTCCGGGGCCGCGGATGGCGGGGCCTCAGGGGGCGGCGACGCCGGCGCGGTCGTGGGTGGTGGCGGGGGCCCGGGGTCCTCCCCCCTCCCCGCTGGTTCCCTCAAGGGAGCGCGCGGCGGAGCGGGCGACAGGAACGCGGGACAGGGGCCCGTCTGGCAGAATTCCCGGAGCTCGATATAGCCGACATACCCGAGGAAGATCGCCAGGAGCGCCAGCGCCCAGAGCGCGTAGGTGAACAGGCGGCGCAGCCGTGAAGGCGGCGCCGCCGGCTCGAGGGGAACCTCGACCGCCTGGCCGAGGCCCGCGCCTGTCGCAGGCGGCAGCCGCGCATCAACGGCGGCGACCAAGCTCTCCGGGTCGAGCCCCAGCAGACGGGCGTATGCGCGGAGGAACCCCGTCGCGTAGGGACGCGGAGGAAGGAGATGAAAGCGCTCCTCCTCCAGGGCCGCCAGATAGAACGCGCGAATCTTGGTCAGGCGCTCGGCATCCGCCAGCGACAGCCGTCGGGTCTCCCTGGCATGGCGGAGCGCCTCTCCGATGCCGGTGGGTGGAACCTGCACGCCCTACTCTTTGCTCAGGCGGGAAGCCTTTCCTCTGTCAGCGCGACGGCGATCTGGGCCGCGAGCGCCGCGTTCGCCTCAAGCAGCGCCAGGTTGGCCTCGACGGCGCGCCCCTCGGTGAGGCGGTCGATCTCGCTGAGCAGGTACGGTGTCAGATCGCTGCCGCGGATGCCCTCGGCTTCGGCGCGCGCGACCGCCCGGTCCACCGCCTCCGCGACCGCGCCCGCGTCCAGCGCCCACGGCGCCGGCGGGGGGTTCGCCACCAGCAACGCGCTAGTGTCGCCGAGCTGATCCTTCGCGCGGGAGATGGCCGCAATCTCCGCCACAGAATCCGCGGCCCAGGGCACGGGATACCCACTATCGGTCACGTAGAAGAATGGAAAGCGCGAGGTGCGGTAGCCGACCACCGTCACCCCTCGCGTCTCCAGTGCCTCAAGCGTGGCGCTGGCGTCGCAGATCGCCTTGGCTCCGGAGCAGGTGAGGACGAGCGGCCGGCGGCTCAACTCATCAAGGTCGGCGGAGATGTCCCAGGTGCGCTCCGCGCCCACGTGCACGCCCCCGATGCCCCCGGTCGCCTGCACCCGTACCCCCAGAGCATGGGCCACGGCTAGCGTGGCGGATACGGTCGTCCCGCCCGTGGCGTGACGGCCGACCGCGACCGCCAGGTCCCGCCGGGCCACCTTGACCACGCCGTGCGCCACCAGATGGTTGAGATCTTCGTCGGAGAGCCCGACGGTCACGCGCCCCGCGATCACCGCGACCATGGCCGGGACGGCCCCATGCTCACGAATCGCCCGACCCATCCGATGCGCCGCCTCCAGGTTCGCCGGGTACGGCAGGCCGTGGGTCACCACGGACGACTCCAGGGCTACCACCGGCGCACTGAGTCCCAACGCGACCTGGATCTCACCGTTGATGTCAAACGGCGCCTGTGCTGTCATCGTCCTCCCCCGCTCCCAGTATAGTTCCCACCCCCGGGTGGACATTCCCCCACGTGCTCACGGTCAAGGCGGCGGCCTGCGTAGCCAGGGGTAGGAGGCGTGCCGGGGCCCGGCCCCGGAGCAGGCCGAGCATGACCACCGCGGCGGCTGTGTCGCCGGCCCCGGTGGGATCCACGACTGATGCGGGATAGGCCGCTTCCGTGAACCACTCCCCATTCGTCCCTCCCTCTGCCACCAGGCCGAGGCCCCTCGCTCCCTCCGTCAGGAGCACGCAGGTGGGTCCGAGCGCCTGCACCTTTCGGGCAAGGGTTACGCCGGCCGCATCCTCATTCATGAGCGCCCGCGCCTCCGCGATGGTCAGGCAGACCAGCCAGGCGCGATCGAGCAGGAGACGCAGGCGGCGGACCTTAGCGGGTGAGGTCCCCACCAGCGCAAGCCGCCTCGCGCGGCGGGCGAGCGCGGCCATGACGGGCTCGGCGAGGTTGGCATCCAGGACGAGGAGAGCGGCATCCTCCACCGGCGCGCGCTGCCAGTCCTCGAAGGGCGTCGCCTCGATGATTGTGGTATCGGCGATCCCCCGTCCGTCGACTGTGACATAGAAACCGGTCTGTTCCCCGCGACGGAGGATGTCCTTGGTCTCCACACCGGCGCCTGCCGTCTGCGCGACCACCCAGGTACCCCAGGGATCGTCGCCGACCGCGGTGAGCAGGCGGGCCTTCGCGCCCAGCCGCGCCAGAGCTTCGGCGATATTGCGGGCTACGCCCCCCGCACAGACGTGGATCCGTCCCGGCGTGGAGATCCCCTGGGCGGTCTCCTGCGAGGACACCACCTTGACGTCGATGTTCGCTCCGCCGGCGACCAGCACGATGGGCGACGGCATGATCCAAAGGGGTTCTCCGAAAAGGCTTCGAATCCCCTCACCAGAGGTCCCAGCGACGGATTCATGACAGAGACCCTCACCTGCTGGAACTGCGGCTCCGAGAATGCAGCGGGCGCCAAGTTCTGCGCCAATTGCGGCAAGCCGCAGAAGCCGTCCTGCCCGGAATGCGGCGCCGAGGTCGCGGAGGGCGTCAAGTTCTGCGCGAACTGCGGCATCCCCCTCGGGGCCAAGGCAGAGCCCACGGTGGATTCCGGTTCAATCCTCACCGCTGAATCCCGAAAGGTCATCACCGTCATCTTCATCGATATGGTGGGGTCCACCGCTGTCACCGAGCGATTCGATCCGGAAGAGGCGCGCGAAATCTTTGGGAAGTTCTACACTGTCGTCCAGCATGCCGTCGAACGCTTCGAGGGGACCGTGGCCAACCTGCTCGGCGATGGCGTCCTGGCGGTCTTCGGTCTGCCGGCGACCCATGAGGATGACCCCGAACGCGCGGTGCGGGCCGGGCTCGCCATCCGCGACGCCGTGCCGGTCCTCAACGAGCACCTGGCGGCGACGCACGGGGTGCAGCTGGCGGTCCGGGTGGGCATCAACACGGGAGAGGTGGTCGCCGCCTCCGGCTCCACCTTCGACCGCGACTTCCTGGTCTCCGACGCGGTCACCACTGCTGCCCGTCTGCAGCAGACGGTCCAGGCGGGTTCCGTCGTTGTCGGCGAGCGCACCTACCGGCTTACCCGCGATGCGATCCAGTACGATGATCTCCCGCCGATGCAGGTAAAGGGAAAGAGCGCGCCGCTTGCTGCGTGGGGAGCGGTGGCTCCGCTCCCGGAGCCGCCCGAGATCCGCCGCATGGCCGCGCCACTCGTCGGGCGCCACGGGGAGCTGGGCCTCCTGCGGCACCTCTACCAGCGCAGCCGCGATGAAGCCCTCGTTCACCTGGTAACGGTGCTGGGGCAGCCGGGGGTAGGCAAGAGCAGGCTGCTGCGTGAGTTTCTGGCCGAGGTGCGGGATACCGACCCGCCGCCGCTGGTCCTGCGGGGGCGCAGCGTCTCGTTTGGCGGACAGATCGGCTATCATGCCCTACTCGACATCCTGCGCGCGCAGGCCGGGCTTCTCGATACCGATTCCTCCGAGGTCGTGCGCGACAAACTGGCGGAGTGGCTCCAGGCGATGTTACCCGGACGGGAGGGATTGCTAGAGGGGTTGCTGCTGACGTTCGGCGCCGAAGATGGAGCGTCGGCTGACCCGAGTCAGATGCGGCAGCGACTCTTTGAGACCTGGCAGACGACGCTCACGGGCCTGGCGGTGGCCCGGCCGGTGATTGTCGCCTTCGAGGACCTGCACTGGGGCGACGATGGCGTCCTCGACCTCATTGAGGAGCTGAGCGGCGGAACCGAGGCCGTGTCGGTCTTCCTCATCTGCCTGGCGCGCCCCGAACTCCTGGAGCGGCGACCGCGGTGGGGGGGCGGCGGGCGAAACGCCACCACGATCGACCTCAAACCGCTCAGGGTGCAGGAGGCCGAGCAGCTGGTTGCCGCGTTGAGCAGCCAGGGCGTGGGCCCCGAGATGCGTCAGACGATCGCGCAGCGAGCAGAGGGCAACCCCCTCTTCGTCGAGGAACTCGTGCGGATGCTGCTGGAGGGGAGCGGCCTGGGGGCGACGATTCCGGATACGGTGCAGGCGGTGATCACCGCGCGCATCGACCGTCTGCCTGCCGAGGAACGGCGGGTGCTGCAGGCCGCCGCGGTCATGGGCCGGTCCTTCTGGATCTCGGGGGTCGCTCCCCTGGTGGGACAGTGTGAGGAGGAAACGCGGATGGCGGTCGTGGCACTGATCGGGAAGGAACTGGTGGTCAGCCGTGCCGACTCGGCGTTAGCTGGTGAGCGGTTGTACGCGT
>JANONS010000329.1:0-5114 GCA_031420915.1 Armatimonadota bacterium | reverse complement strand
TTCTTTGAGCGTGGGTACCCGCTGCGCCCGCGGCACGGTCGTGAGCATCGAGAAGATCAGCGCGATCTCCGGGACCTGCGGCACCTGTGACTGCAGAAAGATGGTGGAACGCTTCGGGTCGATCCCGACGCTGAGGTAGTCGAGCACGATGTCGCGGACGTTCTGCTCGATCTCCTCCAGGTGCTCGAGCCGGGTGGTCAGGAGATGGTAATCTGCCAGGAAGAAGAAGCACTCGTACTCGTCCTGGAGACGGACGCGGTTCGCCAGCGTCCCGACGTAATGCCCCAGGTGGAGTTTGCCGGTGGGGCGGTCCCCGGTAAGCAGCCGTCCTCGTTTCATGGCGCGATCCCTCCATTCAACAAGGCCCTGACCATGGTCGCCGGATCGTCACTGGCCATCAACGATGTGCCGACGAGAATGGCATCCGCGTAGGGGCGAACCTTGGCGACGTCGGCGGGAGTCGAGATCCCGCTCTCGCTGACGACCAGAATGCCCGTCGGGATCCGTGGACGCAGACGCGCTGTCGTCTCGAGGTCGACCGCAAAGTTCCCCAGGTCTCGGTTGTTGATCCCGATCAGACGGGCTCCTGCTCCCACGGCCCTGTCGACCTCCGCCTTGGTGTGGACCTCGACCAGGGCGCCCATGCCAAGGTCGCCGCACAGTGCGATCAGCGTCCCCAGCACCGGCGACTCCAGCAGGGCGGCGATCAGGAGTACCGCATCTGCTCCCATCGCCCGCGACTCGTACACCTGGTAGGGTTCCAACAGGAAGTCCTTGCGCAAGACGGGCACCGAGACCGCCGCCCGCGCTGCCCGGAGATGCTCCGGACTGCCACCGAAGAAGCGGTGGTCGGTCAGGACCGAAATCGCCCGGGCGCCGCCCGCGACGTACTGACGCGCGACCTCCGCTGCTTCCACCGCGTCCAGCCGCTCGCGAATCCGCCCCGCAGCGGGTGAAGCCTGCTTGATCTCGGCGATCAGGCTGAAACCCCCTTCGCGCAGCACACCAGAGAAGTCCCGAGGCGGCGGGGCGTGGCGGGCGTGTTCCCGCACCGCATCGGGCGAGGCGATGACTTGCGAGGCCGCGACCTCCTGCCGCTTGTGCGAGGCAATCGTCTCCAGGATGGAAGCCGTCATCACGAAGCCTCCACCATCACGAAGCCTCCACGCGCGTCCGCACCCGCAAGCCTTCCAGCCGCTCGCGAATCCTCCCCGCAGCGGGTGAAGCCTGCTTGATCTCGGCGATCAGGCTGAAACCCCCTTCGCGCAGCACACCAGGGAAGTCCCGAGGCGGCGAGGCGTGGCGGGCGCGTTCCCGCACCGCGTCGGGCGAGGCGATAACTTGCGAGGCCGCCACCTCCTGCCGCTTGTGGGCGGCAATCTTCTCCAGGATGGACGCCGTCATCACGAGGCCTCCACCATCACGAAGCCTCCACGCGCGTCCGCACCCGCAAGCCTTCCAGCCGCTCATACGCTGCGCCCGAATCGATCGCCCGGGCCGCCAGCGCCATCCCCTCGCGGAGGTCTCCCGCGAGCCCTGCCACCTGGAGGGCCGCCCCCGCATTCAGCAGGATGATGTCGCGCGGGGGGCCGGACTCGCCGCGGAGAATCGCCTCGGTCGTTCGCGCATTCTCTTCCGGCGATCCGCCCGCCAGTGCCTGGGCGTTCGGCGGCGAGATCCCCAGCGTCGTGGGGTCGAGCGTGTAGGTGCGCACACTCCCGTCGCGCACCTCGGAGATCCTGGTGGGCGCCAGGGTGGAGACCTCATCCATCCCGTCTCCATGGACGACGAGGGCGCGGCGCGCCCCAAGTTCGGCCAGCACTCGTGCCATGATCTCGGTGAGGCCCGGATCGTAGGTGCCGACGAGCAGGTTGCGCGCGCCCGCCGGGTTCGTGAGGGGCCCCAAGATGTTGAACACGGTCCGGATGCCGATCTCCCGCCGTGGACCGACGGCGTGCTTCATCGCGGCGTGGTAGAGCGGCGCGAACAGGAAACCGATGCCGATGTCCTCGATGCACCCCTCGACGACCTCCGGCCCCACCTGGATGTTCACCCCCAGGGCTTCCAGCACATCCGCGGCGCCCGACCGCCGGCTCACGGCGCGGTTGCCGTGTTTGGCGACATACGCGCCGGCCCCGGCCACCACAAACGCCGTGGTGGTGGAGATGTTGAAGGTATTGACGCGGTCGCCGCCGGTGCCGACGACATCCACCAGGTCGTCCACCCGCGGACGGATCCGCTGGGCCCGCTCGCGCATCGCCCGCGCGCACCCGGCGATCTCCTCCACAACCTCCCCTTTCATCCGCAGCGCGGTGATGAACGCCGCGATCTGCGCCGGCGTGGCCTCACCGTCCATGATCACACCGAGCGCCGCGTGGGCCTCGGCTTCGGTGAGATCCTGCCGGTCAACCACCTTACGGATCGCGTCCTTCAGGTCCATGCGAAACTCACCTCGGCGAGACGAGAGGGGGGGGTGGAGCCTGAGGGGTCCCCGTGTCGTTCCGGGGAGAGGCTTCACCCCCCACTCTCGCCATGCGCAGGAAGTTGCGAAGGATCTGTTTGCCGGGAGCCGTCAGGATGGACTCCGGGTGGAACTGCACGCCCTCAACCGGCAACTCACGATGCCGCACGCCCATCACCGTTCCGTCCTCCAGCGCGGCGCTGACCTCCAGCGCTGCCGGTAGCGACTCCCGCTCCACAATGAGCGAATGGTAGCGCGTAGCCTCGAAGGGACTCGCCACCCCCTCGAAGATCGTGCGTCCATCGTGGTGGATGCTCGAGACCTTGCCGTGCACCGGCACCGTCCCTCGCTGCACGACGCCACCGTACGCCGCGCCGATACACTGGTGGCCCAGGCAGACTCCCAGCACCGGGATGCGGCCGCCGAGCCGGCGAATCGCCTCGATGACGACCCCCGCATCCTCCGGGACTCCCGGACCAGGCGAGATCACAATCGCCTGCGGGCTGAGTGCGGCCAGCGTCTCCACGTCTACCGCATCGTTTCGAAAAACGAGAACCTCAAACCCCGCCCGTCCATGCCCGCCGGCCGCTGCGTCCTCGCCCAGTTCTCCCAGATACTGGACCAAGTTGTAGGCGAAAGAATCATAGTTGTCGATGACGACCACGCTCGCCATGCCCTTATGCTCCCCGCTCACTTGCCCGCGTCGCGGTACCGGCGCCCGGCCGTCTCCAGGGCCCGCACCAGCGCTTTCGCCTTGTTCACGGTCTCCACGTACTCTCGCTCCGGCACCGAGTCGGCGACGATCCCCGCGCCCGCCTGGACATACGCGCGCCCGCCGGTCATCACGATCGTCCGGAGGGTAATGCAGGTATCCAGGTTCCCGGAGAAGCCGATGTACCCGACCGCCCCCCCATACGGCCCCCGGCCGACAGGCTCGAGTTCGTCGATGATCTCCATCGCCCGTACCTTCGGTGCGCCCGTCAGCGTCCCGGCCGGGAAGCAGGCGCGCAGCACGTCGAACGCGTCGCGGCCGGCCGCCAGGCGCCCACGCACGTTCGTCACGATGTGCATCACGTGGGAGAAGCGCTCAATGCCCATCAGCTCGGTCACCTCGACCGTACCGTAGCGGCACACCCGGCCCAGGTCGTTGCGCCCGAGGTCCACCAGCATGATGTGCTCGGCGCGTTCCTTTTCATCGGCCAGGAGGTCGGCCTCCAACTGGCGGTCCTCCTCCTCATCCCGTCCCCGCGGGCGCGTCCCTGCCAATGGCCGCATCTCTACGAGGTCGCCTTCCAGCCGCACCAGCAGTTCGGGAGAGGAGCCAATCAGTTGTACCCCGTCGAAGTCCAGAAAGAACATGTAGGGCGACGGGTTGATGGTACGCAGCGCGCGGTAGACCTCCAGCCCGTCCACGCCCGGCGCCTCGAGGGACAAACGGCGGGAGAGGACCACCTGGAAGATATCTCCAGCGCGAATGTACTCCTTGGCCCGCTCAACCGCCGCGACGAAGTCGGCAACCGGCATCTCCGTCTGCTGAAGTTGATCCACCCGGCCCGCGAGTTCCGGGATCACCAGCGGGGCGCGCAGGCGCTCGTACAACCCTTCCACCCGTTCAACGGCTCGACGATAGGCCGCTCCCCCATCGCTGTCGACCAGCGCGTTAGCCATGATCCGGATCGTATGCTTGACGTGGTCGAAGATCACCACCGCGTCCGCGAAGACCAGATAACAGGTCGGCAGCCCCAGATCGTCCGCGGGCCTGTGGGGAAGCCGCTCCCACTGCCGCACGAGATCGTAGCCAAAGTATCCGACGGCACCGCCGAAGAATCGTGGCAACCCGTTGGACACCGCCGGGCGGTAACGTTCGAGGAGTTCCCGCGTGATCGCCAGTGGATCCCCCTGGCGCACGTCGATGCCGCCCTTCCCTTTCACCTCGACTCTGTCCCCGACGGCGCGCAGGCTCAGAAACGGCCCGACGCCGAGGAAAGAGTAGCGGCCAATTGTCGCGCCCCCCTCCCCGCTCTCCCGCAGAAAGGCTTCCTCGAACCCTGGCGCCCGATTCGGGCGCGCCCCGCCGTTGCGCAGTTTGAGGAACGCGGAGATCGGCGTCTCCAGATCGGCCGGCAGATCGCAGGAGACCGGCACCAGGTTGCCGCCGCGGGCCAGGGAGAGGAACTCGGTTTTGGTGGGCTCGATCTCCAGCACCTTCGTCATCGGGTCGCCTCCAGCACGCGATCGACCTCGCCGCGCTCCAGGTCCTCGCGGATTTCCCCCAGCCGCGCCGTGAACCGGTCGAGCGCCGCAAGCACATCGGCGCGGTTCTGCCGCAGGATCTCCCTCCACAGCGCCGCGGGGCTCTGCGCGACGCGCGTGGCATCCCGAAACGCCGGACCCGCGACCTCCTGAGCCTCCGCCTGGGCGAGCGCCCTCAGAGCCAGCGCGAGAAGATAGGGGAGGTGGCTCACCTGCGCCACGAGACGGTCGTGCACCTCGGGGGAGAGGATCACGGGCCGCATGCCCAGATCCAGCACCAGCCGGCGCAACTGCTCCAGCGCGTCGGGATTGGTCGAGGCCGTGGGCGTGAGCACGTAGGGCTGGCCATCCGCCAGCGCGGATGCGGCCGCGTCGATCCCCTGCGCCTCGGTGCCGAACA
>JANONS010000328.1:0-2163 GCA_031420915.1 Armatimonadota bacterium | reverse complement strand
GCGTCGGCGAGGTAGAAGCGGCTCCCCGCCCCGTTGATCTCGCTGATGCCCGGCGTGAAGGCCGAGTAGCCGTCGCTGAGGACGTCGGAGGCCGGGGAAACGCCGTCGGACAGGTAGGAGTAGCCGCCGGTCGGGTTGCTCTTGGTCAGCCGCATCCCCAGCCCGGTGTAGTTGGTGCTTCGTACTATCGCTTCTGTTTACGCAGGCGAACTTTTCTGCCGCGTAGAGCCGTAAGGGCAGCGTCTAATATTTTCCCGGAGGCAGCTTGCGCGCTGCACAACGCAGCGTAGTAGGAGACGTTGGATGGGTCGGCGACGATGGCGGACTTGAACAGCGCGATCGCCTGCCGCCCGTTGCCCAGGCCCTCTTCGGCGCGCGCCAAACCCACCACCGATTTCAAGTCGTTCGGACTCTGTTCCAATGCATCTGAGAATGCTTGTTTTGCTGCCGCGTATTCTCCCAGGCTGAGGTATGCCAGCCCGATGTTAGACCTGATCGCAGGAATATGAGGCTCTAATGAACTCGCTTTTTCGTAGTGTTCAAGAGCACCCCTATAGTCTGCCACGTCAATCGCGAGATTGCCTAGAGCCATCTCAACTCGATAATTGTCGGGCGCTAAAGTATGTGCAGTCTTCAGCGCCTCTGCGGCGAAGTTATATTCCTGTTTGCCTCGAAATGCTCGTGCTTTGCCTATGTATCCGATGGGGTCACCGGAGGTGAGTTGGATGTAGGCATTGTAATCAGCCAGCGCCTCATCGTACTGTTTCAGAGCTAAGTGACCGTGTCCTCGACTATCATGGAGTAGAAGCTCATCGGCACCAAGTTGGATAGCTTCCGCCAGTTGCTCCTGAGCCTCCTCCAAGCGGTTTAGCTCCGTGAGGGCGGCCCCCAGCGAGAGGTGTAGATTACCGAGATCTTCCGCAGTTTCGTGCCGGGTCTCCATTCTGGAGATTGCCTGGCGGTACACCTCTGCGGCTGCATCAAATTCTGATTGAGCATGTAGCGCCGAGCCAAGTCCTTTCACCGCGCTGTGGCTATCTGGGTTGACCATAAGCGCCTGTTTGTATAAAGAGACTGCAAGGACGAGATCACCCTGGGCACGAGCCGCCTTGCCGGCTTCTATCAGCGCGTCTTCGTTCACAGAGCTTCCTTTCGTTGAGGGAACAGGGTTAACTACGGTCCGGCCAATACGCCGCCACCAGCTCCGGAGAAGATGGGCACCCCGAGACCGCCGCTTTGGTTCTTGAGCCTGCCAATCTGGTAGGTAATACTCTCAAGGAAGTTCTCGGTCGCCATGTACGCTTTGTGGGTGCTTCTCATTAGAGAATACAGGCTGCCACCAGACTTTTCCTCTTTTCCTCTCTTTTATCTGGTTTTGCCTGTTCCACCGCAACGGGTATTACCTCATGCGGCACAACTCCCGGATGCACTGCACCACCCCCTAATGTCAGGGCAGCGCCCATAGCTCCAAGTGTCCCCAGTAAAGCCTGCTTCCACGTTCGATTGGGTATCCCTGGCGGACGGGTGCCCGCCATCATAAAGCCCTGGTTCCACCCCGGCACGGCCCAGTTGACCCGGTCGATCTCGCTGCCCGTGTTGTAGCCGTCCTCCCCCGCCCCCGCCTTGACGCCGGGGCTGTAGTTGACGATCCAGATGTGGTTCGCCTCGTTCCAGAGGTTGCGGGTGGAGCCGCTGTCCGCCTCGATGCTCCCCACGGCCCAGTTCCCATCGGCCTCGGTACTCCCGTTGACGCTCCACGCATTCGGGTTTGGGCTAGCCGATAACCCCTCCGGGTCCGCCTCGTCCATCGGGTCGTTGCCGCAGTAGCCGTACCAGTTGTCGCCGTCCCCCGCTGGGTCCTGGGAGATGAACCGCCCCGTCCGGCTGTCGTAGTAGCGGTGCCCCATCAGCACAAGCCCCGTGTCCGCGTCCGTCTGGCTCGCCCCGTCCCCCATCCACCCGAACGGCATCCACGGGCCCCCACTCGCCGCCACCGTCGCCCCGAACGCCGAGTACAGCCGGTTCGCCACCACATCAAAGAGCGGCCTCGTCCATCAGGGGAGGCCGCTCTGTCGTGCTGTCGCGGGTTTTGAGGATGCCTGCCGGGCCGCTCTTGGTCAGCCGCATCCCCAGGCCAGTGTAGCCGTAAAGGTCGCTGGAGCT
>JANONS010000327.1:0-11548 GCA_031420915.1 Armatimonadota bacterium | reverse complement strand
TTTCGCGCGTCGCCACGCCTTCGGCCAGCTCCCGCCGTTGCTCCCACTCTTCGCGGAGCAAACGGGCGAACGTCTTCAGATCCTCGCTGCGGAGCGCCGTACGCATTTCATGGCTGATCCGCCGGATCTCCCGGAAGGCCCGCACTGTCTCCGGCACGCCGTCTAGGTACGCCCGGTCCTTGCTCCAGTTCGTCGGCCCGGAGGCATGGGGCTCCCCGGTGTGGGCGAGCACGAGGTGCTCCTCCAGGCCGGCCAGCCGGCGCTGCGGGAGGAGCGGCTCCACCTCTTCGCGGTCCAGGCCGAACCAGATGGCGTTGAGGCCCCCGCTGAGAGCTGCGAAGTAGTCCTGCTTGCCGGAGGGCGCCCCGATCGATTGCGCCTCCAGTCGCGCGGCGATGTCCACCAGGTGCCGCCATTCTGATGTTCGCCCTGCGCCTCGCCCTGTACGTCGTCCTGCGCCCCGCCTGCGTCCGCACGCGGAGAGCAGAGCGACGAGCAGCGAGGACGATGCGCCGAGGCCCGATCCCCGTGGCGCGTCGGACGCCGTCACCACCCGCGTCCGAGCGGGCACGCCGCAATAGCGCACGGTCCGGAGCACCAGGTCCATCGGGCCGCCGACCGGCAGGGCGGCGGCGTTGGGCGCTTCAACGCCGAAGGCGAGGTCCTGCGAGTAGACGGCCACGCCGCCCCGGTACGGCTCCAGGCGCACACGCGTCATGATCGTGATCGCCAGGTTGATGGTGATGACTTCTCCCTCGAGGAGATAGATCGGATAGATATCGAGTGTGCCGCCGGCCAGGTCGATGCGAGTGGGGGCCTGGGCCTCGATGATCATCCGAAACGGATCATCCGAAGAGCGCGCCGAGACCCTGGCGGAAGGCCCGGGTCGTCTTCTCGATGCCGGCGGCGCCGACGCCGGTGACGATCGCGCCGATCATCACGGCCCACACCGCGGGCAGTTCGAAGTAGCGTCCCAGGTCGTCGGGATGGATGCGCCGCTGGGTGGGAACGATCAGGCGGCGCCCGCTGAGGTCGCCCACCCGCTCGAGCGCGACCAGATCACCCGCCACAGGGGGGCGGCCGTAGCCGTCCGGTGGCACGAGGGCGGCCTCGGCCCACTCACACGGCAGCCGGCGCAGGAACGGGAGGGCCTCCGGCGGATAGTCGTGCGGGATCGCCGGTACCACCGGGACGCCCGCCGCATACAGATAGAGCGGCAGGTGGGTGAGGTAGGCGTCGAGGAAGGCGAAGCGATGGAGCAGCGGCACCTCCTCCTGGGCGACCATCTCCTCCTCGCCAGGAACCAGCCCGGTAGGTTTCCCGACTGCGAGGATCGCATCCAGACGATCCATCTCCTCACGCAGCGAGCCGAATACCGTTCCTGCGGCCTGATGGCGGACGTTGACGTGCACTTTAAGGAGGTCAGCGCCGCCGTCCACCGCGGCCCGGGCGAGCGCGGAGTCGTTGCGGGGCAGGCTGACGATCAGCAGCCCGCGGCGGTTCAGGGGGGAGTCAGGGGCGTCCATTCTGCGCTGTGCTATGCGGGGCCTGCAGTGCCTGGGACGGGGAACCGCAGGCAGAACTGCCGTACTTCCTCGCGAATCCGCGCCAGTTCTGGCTCCGTCTGAATGGCCTTTCGGAACTCGCTCAGGGTCTGAGTTCGTGCCTTACGGTCCTCGGGCAAACTGAAGCCCTTGATCCGGTCGGCGACCTTCGCGATCCATTCGGCGAGGCGTTCCATGTCCGCTTCAAGCATCCCCCGCGTCGTGGCGGCCGGGGTGCCCAGGCGGATCCCGGAGGGATAGAACGGGCTGCTGGGCTCGCCAGGAATCGTATTCTTATTGACGGTGATCCCCACGCGGTCCAGCGCCTCCTGGAGGAAGGTCCCACGCCCTGGACCCGACGGGGTGAGGTCCAGAAGCATCATGTGATTGTCCGTGCCGTCCGTCACCAGTTTGAAGCCGCGTGACTTGAGTGCCTGGGCAAAAGCCTTCGCGTTGCGCACCACTTGCTCCCCGTAGACCCGAAACTCCGGCCGCATGGCCTCGCCCAGCGCCGCGGCGATCGCAGCGGTCGTGTGGTCATGCGGGCCCCCCTGCAGTCCCGGGAAGACGGCCCGGTCGATCTTCTGCGCCAGCTCGGGGTCCTTGGCCAGGCCCCGCTCCGTCACCATGATCATCGCCCCGCGCGGACCGCGCAGCGTCTTGTGCGTCGTGGTGGTGATGATATGCGCGTGGGGGACCGGGCTCGCGTGCGCGCCGGCGATGACCAGTCCCGCGATGTGCGCGATGTCCGCCGCGAAGTAGGCGCCGACCTCATCCGCTACGGCCGCGAACTCCTCAAAGGGAAACTCCCGGACATAGGCGGTGGCGCCGCACCAGATGAGCCTCGGCCGGTGCTCCCGCGCCAGGCGCCAGACCTCCTCGAAGTCGATGTAGCCGTCGGGCTTCACGTGATAGGGGATACTCTTGAAGTAAGTGCCCGTGATGCTCACGTTCCAGCCGTGCGTCAGATGGCCGCCGTCGGGCAGGTTCTGGCCCATGATCGGATCACCGGGCCGGCAGGTGGCAAAGTATACGGCCAGGTTCGCCGGGCTCCCGGAGTACGGCTGCACGTTGGCGTGCGGTACCCCGAAGAGGCTCTTGGCGCGTTCCTGCGCCAGGCGCTCCACGTCGTCCACGTTCTCGTTGCCGCCGTAGTAGCGCCGCCCGGGGTAGCCTTCCGAGTACTTGTTGGTGAGGATCGACCCCATCGCCTCGAGCACCGCTTCGGAGACGTAGTTCTCGGAGGGGATGAGTTCGACGCCCTCTAATTGGCGGCGCCGTTCTGCCGCGAGGGCTGCGGAAAGATCCGGATCCTGTTCCCTGAGGCTCATGCGTTCCCCCTTAAACCTGAACACGGCGCATCCCAATCTTATGCCAGGCTTCTGATTTCCAAACCTGGTACGCGCTCAAACTCACGCACGTTCACAGTCAAGATAGCGCGGCCATGCGTCAATGCGGTCGCTGCAATGAGCAGGTGTCAATCAGGAGGGCCATTCTCGGAACTGGTTCAGGGCAGGAGGTTGAGAAGAGTGGATCCGCTCGAGGTCATCAACAAAGGCATCATCTGGCCGCGGTGCATCACGCAGGAGGTCAGCAAACTCCTTCAGTGTAATGCCTGCGAGCGAAGATGCTGGCTCAATCGCAGCCACCGGTTCGCCTCCACGCTCAACAACGAAACGCTCCCCCCTGTAGCGCACGCGGTTAAGCACATCGGATAGGCGCCTGGCCAGTTCAGTTGCGCTGATTCTGTTCATGATTCTATGATAATCGAATTCTAAGAAAACAGAAGCAACTTGGTCCCCGGAGTGAGGGGTGTTAGCCGAGGAATGCTCCGCGGTCTCTAAGCCTGGCCTGCAGCGCGCCGACCTCAAGGTTGCCGGGAGCGACCCCCGACTGCCGAGCCATCGCCGCGGCCGTGCCTGCGGCCTGCGCGATCGCCATCACGATGGCCGAGACGCGGAAGGCTGCGAAGGCTTCGTGCGTCGCCGAGATGCACCGTCCCGCCACCAGCACGTTGTGTCCGCCTTTCGGCAGCAGCGAGCGGTAGGGAATCGTGTAGTACTCTCCCGGCGGCAGCCGTTTGGCCACCAGCCTTGCGGAGGCGGGATCGTGGATATCGATGGGATAGGCCCCGCAGGCGATGGCGTCAGGAAACTTCCTCCCCGAAAGGATGTCCTCCTGGGTCAGCACGTAGTCCCCGATGATCCGCCGGGTCTCGCGTACGCCGATCTGGGCCGGGGTTTCCAGCAGATAGGCGCGGGCGAAGCCGGGCAGGTGGCGGCGGAGAAAGTCTACCACCTGGTAGGCCTGCTGCCGTCCCTCGACCTCCGCGTGGGCTAGGTCCGCGCCCACGGTCCCCAGCCGTCCGAGCACGCGGGTGGTGTTCACCACGGCCTCCCCGGGCCGCACTCCCTCGAAAACGAGCAGGCGGTCACGAGGAATCGTCCATTCGCCGCGCTCCCGCGCCGCGGCGACCAGCGACGTGAAACCCGCAAAACCTCGGATCGGCAGACGGCGCAGCCATTCGATCTCGATGCGCTCGTGCACGCCCTGGCCGTGTTGGATCTCCCCGTCGTGCGCGGCCAGGTAGTCCATCATCCCATCCCAGTCCACGCCCGCCAGCCGGAACATCAGCGTCATCGGCTGGGTCTGCTGATCCGCCTCGCGCCCCACCTGTACCGGCATGCCGGCGCTGGTCGCGAGGTCGGCATCGCCCGAGGCGTCGATGTAGAGCGGCGCCCGCAGTTCCTTGACGCCGTCCTTCTGCCAGACGCGCACTGCCCCGATCCGCCCGTCTTCGGCCGCCGCTTCCATGAAGACGGTGTGCAGCCACAAGTCCACGCCCGCCTCCACCGTCATCTCCAGGTAGACGCGCTTCAGCCCCTCGTAATCGAACGGGGTGACGGTGTAGCAGAAGTCGATCGGGTCGGGGACATGGCCGGGGGAAGCGCCGAGGGCGATCAGCCGGTCCACGATCTCCTGCGGGATGCCGCGGACGACCTGCTGCTCCCCGGCGTGAAAACCCATGATCGGCGCGACCATCGCCGCGGTCAGCGTCCCGCCGAGGAAGCCGTAGCGCTCGATGCACGCGACGCGCGCGCCCTCGCGGGCGGCGGCGATGCTCGCCACAGTGCCCGCTGGACCCCCGCCGACGACGATGACGTCGTACTCGCGGTTCACCGGCGGCGCACCCCCGCCATCTCCTCGACCGCCCTGATGAAGTCAGACTTCGCGAAGGTGTAGGTCGCCCCGCTGTCGTTCTCTGCCGCCAACCGCTTCTTGAGTTCCTGATACTCGCGGGCCTTCTCTGAGTTTGCGCGCAGGTAATCCCGGAAACGGAGGGTCCGTACCCAGAGATCACTGCCGTGGACCGCGACATGGATATGATGGGTGTGGACACCAGTCGCGTCCCTCTTGCGGAAGTATCGGCGGTTCGGCAGGGAGACCTCGAGGGCGGGACGGTACTCGTACCCGATACGCAGGAGCGGTTCGATGCACCTGTCCAGATCCTCGACGCGGGTCACACCCGGCATGATGTCGATAACGGGCTTGGCCGCCGCGCCCGGCACGGCTGTGCTGCCGACGTGCTCGATGGCGGTGACGATGTCCCCGATGGCCTGGAGAATTCTTTCCTTTTCTGCTTCGAACAGCGGCGGCCACTGCGGGTCGTAGTCCTTGATGACGATCTGGCGATTGGAAGCCGCGGGCTGCTGAGGCAGGTCGAACTCGATCGCGGCCTCGAAGAGTCTGTGCCAGGGGAACGAGACCCGGACCGACGGCAGCGAATAGTACTTGAACGACTTTTGCACCAGGGGAATCACGGACTCCTGGATGATCCGGAGGGCTTCGCGCTCAAGATCAGGTTCGTGAGGGCCCAGTGCCGTAGGGTCGCCGCTTCGTTCTCGGAGCAGCGAGGCCAGGCGCGGGCGGACCACGGCCTGAAATCCCCAGTCGTCGAGGAGCCGTTTGACGAGCATATCCATTGCGGCCCGATCGTTTCCCGGCACCGAAAACTTCCTCATGTGGAAGACGGTCACCGCCTGTGCGATAGCCGAGCCGAGGCTGTTGCTCGCGGTGTTCCAGCCCGCATAGGCGACGATTCCGGCGAACCGCGGCTCCGCCAGCAGACGCTCGACGAGGCGCCCGTCCGCTCCATTGGCGAAGCGCACGTCGGCCAGCGCGAGGACGCGCTCTTCGCGTCCGGCCTCTCGCAGTTCGGGCAGGATAGCCTCGACCCGGTCGAGATGGAAGGCTTCCTCGTCCTGGTCGCGAGCTTCCCGCTGCCGGTCCCCGTCAAAGTTGTGGACCCAGAGGAGGATGTCCTCGCCAGACTCCACCACGCGGCACCCGGCGGCCAGAAGGTGCTCGCGGACCGTCTGGGCGAGCGGTGTGGATTCGTAGGCAGACACGCGGTCCGTCGCGTTCGGGAATGTGTACACGATGCGCACAGCCGGCGCCGCCGCGGTGCTCTCGTTCAGCCAGCGGGCGAACAGCACGGCGCCCAGTTCGTCCGCCCCGGTCATGAGCAGCATGTTCGCCGCCTGAAGCGGGCGCGATAGCCGCTCCAGGACCTCGCGATCCATACCGGAGAATCCGGTAGTGGTGGTGTCGTCCTGCGCGATCAGCAGGGCGCGCAGCGGACCCCTCGCCGCCGCGATCAGCAGTTCGGTGTTGATAAGGAGGTGACGACGGCGATGCTGCAGCACGGCCTCGATGACGGCCGACGGCAGTTTCTCCAGCGCCTCCGCCACCTTTCGCCCGGTGGCCGCGTCGCCCATCCACCCAAACTGGTCGGCCGCGAGAGCATACTGCCGGAGGACTTCACCATAGGCCTCCCAGTAGTCCGGGTCCTCGCCACTACCACCCTGGAGAGGGGTGCGCGGAATTACAGCGGACAGGTAGGTGGGGACGCGCGCGGCCAGGGCATGAACCTCGTCGAGCCACGGCAGGATGTTCCGCCAGTGGCGCGGGCTCGTGCGCGACGCGACCAGGCCGCCGAAGCACAGCATCTCGACCGAGGCGATGCAGGCCGCCGGCGCCTCCGCAGAGTCCAGCTGCATGTGGATCCAGGACCAGATGGCGCGCACATCCGCTCCCCGCTCTCGATCGCCAAGCACCGCCCGATCCGGCGAACGCAGGTTGACTCCAGCAGCCCTGGCCAGGTCGATCACCGCATCCCGCGTCGCCGGGCGGCTGTCGAGGGGAAGGAACAGCACGGAACTCACTTACCGGATCGCCCCCAGCGTGATCCCCCGCATGAAGTACCGCTGGGTGAAGAAGAAGACGACCAGGATGGGGACCGTCATGATCACCGCCCCCGCCGCGATCAACCGCGTGTTGTGGGCGAACAGGCCGGAGAGATAGAGCAGCCCCACCGCGAGCGGGTATTTGTCCGGCGATTTGAGCACGATCAGCGGCCAGAGGAAGGAATTCCAGAACGCCACGAACTCGAAGATGGCGAGCGTCGCCAGCCCGGGCGCGATGAGCGGCAGCATGATCCGCCACCAGATGCCCAGTTCGGACGCGCCGTCGATCCGGGCGGCGTCCTCCAGTTCCTGGGGGATCGAGAGGTACTGCTGGCGCAGCAGGAAGATGCCGAAGACGCTGACGGCGCTCGGCAGGACCACCGCGGCGTAGGTGTCGTACAGGTGCAGGCGGACCATCGTGACGAAGTTGACGATCAGCCCGACGTGCGACGGCAGCATCAACGTGCTGAGCAGCATGAAGAAGATGAGGTTGCGGCCGGGGAAGCGCATCCGCGCCAGCGGGTAGGCGGCCAGCGAGCACAACAGCAGGTTGAGCCCCACCCCAATGCCGGTGATCAGCAGGGAGTTGAGCATGAAGCGGGGGATGGGCATCGTCTCCCAGACCCCGATGAAGTTATTGAACCCGAGCGGCCAGGGAGGTGGCGGCGGGAACCCGAAGACGCGCCCTCCGATGCGGAGAGCGGTGGACAGCAGCCACAACAACGGAAACGAGGTGAACACCGCCAGCGCGGTGAAGGCAGCGTAGATACCGGCCACTTTCAGACGCCTAATAATACTCGTACCCTCCGCGCCGGAAGACGAAGAAGTTCAGCGCCGACAGCACCATGATCCCCGCCGCCAGCACCACGGCCAGCGCGGCGGCGTACCCGAAGTCAAACTTCTGGAAGCCGACGTCGAAGATGTAGAGGAACATCGTGGAGGTGCGGAGCATCGGCCCGCCGCCGGTCATCACGTAGACTTCCTCGAAGACCTTCATCGCGGCCATGGTCGAGATCGTCGACGCGACCAGGATGGACGGCCGCAACAGCGGCAGCGTCACGTGCCTGAACACCTGCCACCGCCCGGCGCCGTCGATCAACGCCGCCTCCTCGTAATCGGGGGAGATCGCCTGCAGCCCGGCCAGGTAGATCACCATGTAGTACCCGATTCCCTTCCACAGGGTGACGAACATCACGGAGTACAGGGCCAGGCTCGGATTGCCCAGCCAGGAGATCGGCCGGTCGATGATGCCGAGAGACAGCAGGACATAGTTGATGATCCCGTCCTGCTCGTACAGCCACCGCCATATCAACCCCACCACCACCATCGAGGTGATGACGGGGATGTAGTACGCGGCGCGGAACCAGGTGATGCCACGCAGCCGGCGGTTGACGGCGATGGCCAGCAGGATCGAGCAGATCTGGATGACCGGCACAACCAGGATGTACTTGACCGAGTTCCCCATCGCGATCCAGAAGAACCGGTCAGTCCAAATATTCCGAAAGTGTTCGAACCCGACGAAGCGCGCCGCCTCCATCCCGATCAGCGTCCGCAGGTTGTAGGCGTACAGGCTGAGCACCGTCCCGAAGCCCACGGGATAGAAGGTGAAGACCGCGAGCATGAGGAGCGCCGGCAGCAGGAAGAGGTAGGCGATGAACGTTGTGGCCCACTGGCGGCGGCTGAGCCCGAGGACGGATCGGGCGGCGGTTACGCCCGAAGCGCGGTGCATAGGCGGCGCAGCGATTCGACGTAGCGGTAGTTGACCGCGGTGTGGTCGTCGTCAAACTCCTGGTACTCGTGCCGGATGCCGAGACGCTCCATGCGCCGGTGCAGGATCCGCGCGCCGTGGTGCAAATTGTACTGATCCTTGCTGCCGCACTCGACGTAGATCAGCCGCATCGCGCGGAGGTTGTCCGCGTGGCGCTCCACCATGTACACCGGGTCCCACTCCAGCCACCGCGCCCACACCGCCTCGTCGACCTCGCCTGTCTCTAGATCGAACGGCATGTCGAAGCCATGGGGACGGTCCGGATTCGGCGAGTAGGCCATGGCCATCGCGACGACGGTGACCATCGTCCTGACCAGTTCCTCCGTCTTCTTGGGCGCCTCACGGAACGCCTTGAGGTATCCGTCCAGCCCGCCGTGCTTGCGGATCGTATCGGCCGCCTTCCAGAAATCCACCTTGTAGCAGGACTCGAAGTACAGATCGCCGCTGTGCGACGCCACGGCGCCGAACAACTGCGGATTCCGCATGGCCAGCACCAACGCCCCGTAGCCACCGCTCGACTTTCCGTTCAGCCCCCGGTGGTTGCGCGAGGGCATGGTGCGGTAGTACGTGTCGATGTAGGCCACAAGTTCTTTGATCGAGTCCTCATACCGGCCGTTTGCGGTCGAGTTCAGATACTGGCTGCCACCGTAAGTCGTGTAACCGTCCGCCATCACCAGGATCGCCGGCGGCGCTCCCTCCTGGATGACCCGATCGATGAGTTCCGGGAGCGAAGGGACCCAGGGGTTGTAGTTGGCCGCTCCCAACCCTGTGCCGGTGAACCCGTGCAGCCAGTAGATCACAGGGTAGCGGCGACCGCTCCGGTCGTAGCCCTCGGGCAGGTAGACGGGGATGGGACGGCGGGCGGGATCCCCCAGGGGATTGCCCTTCAGCGCCTCACAGTCGAACTCCTCGATGACCACCCGCCCGGCGAGTTTCATGCGTCGTCGGCTCCCTTCACGATTTCTCGCTCATGGTTTCTCACTCAAGAGTGTGACGGCAAAGATGACCGGGGCCGCATCTGTTCCCTTTGAGGCGAACTCAATCGCCGTGATCACCTTCTCTGGATGCGGATTCACCCACCGCAGCAGGGAGAGGCGCGCCTCCAGCCCGGAGAGCGTGCGCCCGGTCCAGGCGACCTCCTGCTCGATGCTGACCGGCTCATCGAGCCACGAGCCGATGTTTCGCTTGTACAGGAGGGGGATGGTCTCCTGCGTCCCGTCCGCGAAGCGGACCGTGTAGGTGCCCACCTCCTCGCCGAACCGCAGGGCGGGGAAGGGCGTCGCGTGCAGGATGGCCACCACCGCCGCTCGCTCTCCCACAGGGACGCGGACCCTTTGCGGGAGACGGCGCAGTTCCTCGCGGGCGCCACGCAGCATGATGATCGACCGGCCCTGATTCTTGGAGGAGTCGAGGACCTCAAAGAGCATGCCGCCATACCGGCGCCGCCCGGTCCCGAGCGCGCGTAGATCGTACTCCCGCCCCTTCCCGATCCACCCACGGCCATCCTGATCGACGTGGCTACGCGTGGCCACCGCCTGTAAGTCCACGATGGAGCCGGGCACCGGTCCGATGCGCTGCGGCGGTCCCTCCCACTCCTGCCGGAAGCGCGACCCGGGATCGTATCCTAACTGACCCGGGCCCTGGGGCCGCGGCGCCCAGAAGTACTCCGCCGCGGTCAGGTAGGTGTAGATCTGTTGGTACTGGCGCTCCAGTACGGTGCGGTTGGCGAAGTGCCCGGTCCACGTGGTCCGCAGCATCCCGAGCACCTGCTGACGCTGGCCCTCCTGCGCGAATCCGATGATGTTCTTCGGCTTCCACCAGGTGGCTCCGATCGTGGGGAAGCCCCACTGCGCGAAGCGCGCCAGGCTGGGGTAGCGATCAGCCTCCTGGTACTGCCAGTCCACCATCACGATGTCGCGGGGCAGCCGGTTGATCTCCGGGGCGAACTCATTGGTCAACAGGACGTCGCCCCACATCATCGTCCCCACCTGCCGCGTCTTGAGAAACTCATAGAGCCGGAGCGTATCGCGGACGAACAACTCGGCGAAGCCGATGCGCTTCCCTTCCGCCGTCCAGGGGAAGGGCACGACGTTGCGCACCTCGTCGTGGCCGATGTGCAGGTAGCGCGGCTGGAACAATCGCACCGCCTCATCAAGAATCGGCAGGATGACCTCGTAGACGCGAGGGTTCAGCGGGTTGTACACGAAACGGGCGTTGCTCTGTGCCGGCGGGATCTCCAGCAGGTCCAAGTTCTGATTGTTGGTGTACAGCCACTCG
This sequence comes from Armatimonadota bacterium, assembly GCA_031420915.1. Taxonomy (GTDB): domain Bacteria; phylum Sysuimicrobiota; class Sysuimicrobiia; order Sysuimicrobiales; family Humicultoraceae; genus JANONS01. The sequence continues at coordinate 713 of JANONS010000327.1, read as the reverse complement.
ACGTGGCCAAGGGTTTGAATCAGCGGGATGACCTCGATGTGGTGCTCGCGGGCCGCCAGGAGGAGCGCGCCGACCTCTTCCTTTGAAGCCCCCGAGGGATGCCAGATGTTGCGGGCGCTCTCCCACTTCACGTACTCCGCCTCGGCCACGATCGTGTTGAACTTGAACTTGCTGAGGATGCGATCGATCAACGCGACGTGAAACTCATCCGAGGCGTTGTCTAAGAGGATGTGCACCGCGCGGATGCGGTGGACCGGGCGGTCCCGCACCTCGGCCCCCTGGAAGGCATGGCGTCCGCCGCTTGTGACGAGAAGCTGCCGCAGGGTCTGGACGGCGTAGAAAGTCCCCCGGCGATCACTCCCCGACGCGACAACGGCCGACGGGGCGACCTTCAGCACGTAGCCCTCCGGGCCCGGATCCGCTGCAGAGACCCGCAGCCCCTCCCGGGCGAGCACCACCTCCGACCAGCGGTTCAGCGCTGGCTCTCCGAGCACGATCACGTTACGGGGATCGCTCACCGCCGAGGCTTTTACCACCGGCAGCGTCCGCCCCGTCCGCGCGCGCACCTCCTCGTTCAGGTCACGCGCCGCGTAGAGATCCTCGGTCGCGGTATCATCACCGACGACGATGCGGGTCTCGGCGCTCAGCACGAATGGTCCATCCAGCCACCGCACCGACTGCGGCTGCGGGATGATGATCGGGCGCGCCGCGGA
>JANONS010000326.1:0-3661 GCA_031420915.1 Armatimonadota bacterium | reverse complement strand
CGATACGGATGTTGGCGCCGGCTGCATCAGGTTCAACCACGCGCGCGATCCCCTGCAAGTCGTTGACCACACGGATCCCGCGGTAGGCGCGCGTCCGCTCGAAGAGTTCGACTACCTCCGGCGCCTGGCCTGCCGCCACCTCGACGGCCAGCCAGCCTCCGTCGCGCAGGAGGGCGGGCGCCTCCTGAGCGAGCCGGGCGTGGAATGCGCTTCCCCCGCCGGGATCCACCACCGCGATCTGTGGTTCGTGGTCACGGATCTCCCGCGGCAGCGTTCGGGCCGTCTCCGGGTCGACGTAAGGCGGGTTGGAGGCGATGGCATCCACCCCCTCCCACCCCCGCTCACGCACCGGCTGCAGGAGATCCCCGTGAGTAAAGGTGATTCTGTCCGCCACCCGATGACGCTCCGCATTCCGGACCGCGACGGTGAGCGCCTCCGGCGAGAGGTCCCCCGCCAGGACCTGCGCGCGTGGAAGGTACGTCGCCAGCGCAATGGCGATCGCGCCGCTCCCCGTGCCCACGTCGACGACGCGCGGCGCCGGGAGATCCCGGAGGAGGTGAAGCAGGAGTTCCACCAGCACCTCCGTCTCCGGCCTCGGGATCAGGACGCGCTCATCGACGAGCAGGTCGAGCCCCATGAACTCACGATGTCCCGTCAGGTAGGGGACGGGACGCCCCCGAGCGCGCTCGTCGAGGAGCGCCTGCACCCTCTCCCAGGCCTCTGCCGCTATCGCGCGCTCCCAGGCCAGGTAGAGGTCGGTCCGGCTCATCCCCAGGACATGGCGCAGAAGGACTTCCGCTTCCAGGCCGGCGGACTCCACGCCGCAGGCCAGCAGGTGTTCCCGCCCGAGGAGCCACGCCTCTCTGATCGTCAGGAGGCGACCACGGCCGCCCGGTCGGCGACGACGAGGGCATCGATCAGTTCGTCCAGATCCCCGTCCAGGATCGTGACCAGGCGATGGAGGGAGAGCCCGATCCGGTGGTCGGTGAGGCGGTTCTGGGGGAAGTTGTAGGTGCGGATCTTCTCGCTGCGCTCGCCGGTCCCCACCTGGAGCCGGCGCTCGCGGGCGATCGCCTGCTGCTGCTCGCGCTCCGCCCGCTCGAGCAGGTGGGCGCGCAGGATGCGCATCGCCTTCTCCCGGTTTTGAAATTGCGAGCGCTCGTCCTGGCAGACCACGACGATCCCCGTCGGCAGATGGCGGATGCGCACCGCGGTCTCCACCTTGTTCACGTTCTGACCGCCCGCCCCACCCGCGCGATAGGTCTCGAGCTCCAGCTCCTCCGGCCGGATCGAGACCTCGACCTCTTCCGCCTCGGGCAGCACCGCGACGGTGGCGGTCGAGGTGTGGATCCGTCCCGAGGCTTCGGTGACCGGCACCCGTTGGACCCGGTGCGCGCCGCTCTCGAACTTGAGGCGGCTGTACGCCCCTTTCCCCTTCACAGCGAGCGTGATCTCTTTGAATCCGCCCAACCCGGTGGGATTGCTCTCCAGCACTTCCGTCTTCCATCCGCGACGCTCGGCGTACCGGCCGTACATGCGCAAGAGATCGCCCGCGAACAGGCCCGCTTCCTCCCCGCCCGTCCCCGCGCGGATCTCCATAATGATGTCCCGCTGCGCGTGAGGGTCGGTGGGGGTCAGCGCGTCGCGCAGCCGTTTCTCGAGGGAGGCGGCCGCCGCCCGCAGGCGCGACACTTCCGAGGCCGCGAGCGCCCGCATGTCGGGATCGGTCTCATCGCGCGCCATGGCCTCCGCCTCTCCGGCTTCGCGCCGCATCCGGACGAAGTCGCGGTAGAGCGAGACTGTCGCGGCCAGGTCCGCGTGCTCCTTGGCTGTCTTCTGGTATCGGTCGCGGTCTGCCAGCGTCGCGGGATCGGCCAGAAGGCGCGTCAGTTCCTCATAGCGGGCATCGAGGCCCTCCAGTTTGGTCAGAAGCGGTTGCTCGAGCATCGCCATGATTATAGCAATCGAAGACTTTTCGCCTTCTCAGGGACCTCGTGGCAGCGCCGGCAGCGGGCCTCATACACCTCCCGCGCGCCGACCAGGATCACCGGGGCATCGTACCGCGCCGGCTGCCCCTCGACCAGCCGCTGGGTGCGGTGGGCCGGCTCGCCGCAGACGACGCAAATCGCCTCCAGTTTGAGGACAGTATCTGCGTGCGCCAGGAGCTGGGGGACCGGACCGAACGGTTCGCTGCGGAAGTCGGTATCCAGGCCCGCCAGGATGACCCTGATCCCCCTGGCGGCAAGCCGCTCCGCGACCGCGGCGATGCCCGCATCCATGAACTGTACCTCGTCGATCGCCACGACGTCGGCGCGCGGATCAATCCGCGCTTCCAGTTCAGCGCTGCTCCCCACAGGAATCGCAGCGATGGATCCTCCATCGTGCGACCGCACTTGGTCTCGGCCGTAGCGTGTGTCGAGCGCGTGCGAGAAGACCTGCACCATCTGCCGGGCGATCTGCGCCCGCCGGACGCGGCGGATCAGTTCCTCGCTCTTGCCGCTGAACATGGGCCCGGTGATGACCTCCAGCGTGCCCACGCGTTCCATGACTCAGACCCCCTGTTACTCTCCCGGCCGCCTGGCCTTGAAGGGGGCCAGGGGAAATGCAGAACGGCAGAGAACCTGCTCTGCCGTTCATTCCTTGCGGATCCCCGGCCTAGCCTAAACCTTCAGGCCATATTTGCGCGCGAACTTCTGCACGCGGCCCTCCGCGTCCACGAACTTCCGCTGCCCGGTGTAAAAGGGGTGGCACCGCGAACAGATCTCCACGCGGATCGACTCTTTCGTGGACCCTGTCACAAACGTCTCCCCACAGGCGCAGGTCACGGTCGCCCGGTAGTACGTGGGATGGATGTTCTTCTTCATAGGGTCCTCTCCCAACTGAACCCGCCGTGGGATGTCACGCACGCAAAATCCGACGCATTATACCACAGAATGTCGGACCCTTGTCGTGGTGTTCACCGCAGGGCTGGGGCTTCTATTGCAGGTAGCGAAGCGGGTTCACTGCCCTGCCGTTCACGCGGACCTCAAAGTGCACGTGAGGACCCGTGCAGGCCCCCGTGCAGCCCACCCGGGCGATCAGCGCGCCGCGCTCCACGACCTGTCCGGTCACGACCAGCAGGGTGGACGCGTGCCCGTACAATGTCGTCATCCCCTTGCCGTGATCGATGATCACCGCCCGGCCATACCCGTAATACCATCCGGCGAAAGCCACGCGCCCGGCCAGGGCAGCGTGAATCGGGCTTCCCCTGGGCGAGGCCAGGTCGATCCCGTCATGGTGGCGGCGCCAGCGCCGCCCAAAGCGGGAGGTCAGCACGCCGCGCGCGGGCCAGCCTAGCACGGACCGGATCGACGGGGTGTCCCGGCTCGTCCTCACTCCTTCGGTCGATCCGCTTCGCACGGCCGGCCTCGCTTCACGCGCCCCGGACCCCGGCAGCACCAGGATCTGTCCCACGCGCAGCCTGTGCGCTGAAGGGAGGCTGTTGACCGCGACGATCGCACTCACACTGGTCCTGTATCGGCGGGCGAGGTCGAAGAGGGTGTCGCCCTCCGCCACCCGGTGGCGGAACGTCTCCCGCGGGCGCGCGGCCGGAGCCGCCGCACTCCCTGTCCCCCGGCGGCCGGGTATCGCGAGCAGCTGCCCATCGCGCAGTCTGTGCGCA
>JANONS010000325.1:0-1543 GCA_031420915.1 Armatimonadota bacterium | reverse complement strand
CGGTCTGGACCAGGCCCCGGCCGAGGACCATTACGCCCCGCCTTTCCGGATCCGTGAACGCGGCCAGGTCCTGCCGGTACCGGGCGGCGCGGGCGACTCGAGGATGGTCGAGAGGGACCTGCTGGCTGAGAAGATTCAGACCCTGGTGGGCCTTCTCCGCTCCGGCAGCCACGAGCACGACATCAAGCATCCCGGGTTCAGCGCCGAGATGGTCACCAAGCCAGGTGAGAAACCGGGCCTTCATGGGAGCGCCCAGGTCTCCGGGAGGAAGCTGTCCCAGGACCCGGTCCGGGTCCACATCCGCGGCGATGACGTGGTGGGCAGTGAAGGCGACCACGGCATCCGCAGGTCCCGGAGGTCGGCCGAGCACGCGGACGGATCCGTCAGCAAGAGGGAAGACGCCGCGCGCCGCATCCCGAAGGATCGTCGCCAGAGGGTGTGATCCGCCGAGACCTATCTCGGGACCTCTCTCGCTGCCTCGAGGAGACGCTCGGCGGCCGTGTGAGGATCGAGGGTCCCCTCCGCCACCTGATCGAGCACCTTCTCGAACGCTCCACTCTCGCGCGCCCGGGCGAGCACCTCGTCCAGGAGCCTGGCCTCCAATGCCCGCAGGACTTCCCCCCTCCGGCGCTCCCGCCGCCGCTCCTGCAGGATCCCCTCTCCCTCCAGGTGGCTGCGGTGTTCGCGGATCGCCGCGAGGACCTCCTCCACCCCCTCGCCCGTCACGGCGACTGTCTTCAGCACCGGGGGGCGCCACCCACGGTCGGGGGCGAGGCCAAGCATCATCTTGATCTCGGTCACTGTGCGGTCCGCCTCCGGGCGGTCGGCCTTGTTCACTACGAAGAGATCGCCGATCTCCATGATCCCCGCCTTGATTGTCTGGACGGTGTCCCCCAACCCGGGGACGGTGACCACGATCACGGCGTCGGCGGCGGTGACCACATCCACCTCGCCCTGCCCGGCTCCCACCGTCTCGATCAGGATGAAGACGCAGCCGAGCGCGTCCAGGATGTGGATGACATCGCTGGTGGCGGGGGCCAAGCCTCCCAGGCGCCCACGCGTGGCCATGCTGCGAACGAAGACGCCCAGGTCGGTGGCGTGGTCCTGCATCCGGACGCGGTCACCGAGCAGCGCCCCGCCGGTGAAGGGGCTGGTGGGGTCCACGGCGATGATCCCGACGGTCGCGCCCTCCGCCCTGATCCGGCGGATGAGGGCGTCGACCAGCGTGGACTTCCCTGCCCCCGGGGGACCGGTAATCCCGACGGTGTAGGCTCGCCCGCCCCGCGGGTAGAGGGCGCGCAGGGCGAGCAGCCCCTCGCGCTCTCCGTTCTCCACGAGTGAGATCAACCGCGCCGCCGCCTGATGGGAGCCCGCAAGGAGCTGCGTGACGAGGTCCGTGGTAGTGCTCACACAAGCGCCACCGGGCGGTGGACTCCAAAGACGGCGCGGAGGACGTCGCAGATCTCCCCCACCGTCCCGTAGGCGCGCACAGCCAGGAGGACGGGCTCCATCAGGGACCCGGAGCCCACGGCCGTCTCACGCA
>JANONS010000324.1:0-2020 GCA_031420915.1 Armatimonadota bacterium | reverse complement strand
GAGGCCTGGGACGAGTTGTGGAGACGCCTCCCGCATCTGTGGGGCCTGCACTTCATGACCAACGCTGGCTCGTACCGGTCCCTCAACGAACTGGCCGATCTCTACGAGTCCCTGGTAGAAGGCGCGCACCCGGGGGAGGCGCTGACGTTGGCGCAGGGGCTGCCCAACGAACTGCAGCGGGTGCAACGCGATCTGTATTTCCTCACGGGGCGGGCCCGGTCATTGCCAGCCGTAGCCGGCTTGATCGAGCGGGACCCGGGCCAGGCACTGGCGGAAATCCCTGGGGTGGAGGGCGGGCCCCAGTTCATGGACGCGCTGCGTGAGTTCCTGAAATCGCATGGCCACCTCGGTCAGCCCTTTGACGATCTCACCCTCCCCTCGTGGGAGGATGAGCCGTCGCTTGTGCTCGCCGAAATCCGCAAACGGCTACTCCACGCAGGGGAAGACCCGGAGACGCAGCGTCTGCGCCTCCACGGCGAGGCCCAGGCACTCGCCAACAGGGTGCGCGAGCGCCTGCGCGATCGTCCCGAGGATCTTCAGCGGTTCGAAGAGGCACTGGGGCTGGCGTGCGAGGCGGGACCGCTCACCGAAGCCCACAACTACTGGCTTGACCGGATGCTGCACGCCCATCTCCACCGGTTCGCGCTGCGGGTGGGGCGTCGTCTGGCGGAGGCCAGCATCATCAGCGATCCCCGCGACGTCTTCTTTCTGCACGTCGAGGAGATCGACCAGGCGCTCAGGGATCCTCGCGACCTGCGCGCGGTGGTCGCGCGCCGGCGAGCGGAACACGAACGGTGGGGCGCCGTCCAGCCGCCCAAATACCTGGGCAAGCCCCCCGACCCGTCTCCGCCGCCAGATCGCTTCGAGCCGCGGCCGACAGAGCAAGCGGGTGATGAACGCGTCCTCCGCGGTCTCGGCGCGAGCGCTGGCACCGGCCGCGGCCCCGCGCGGGTCGTGCTCTCCCCGGATGACTTTGGACGGGTGCAACCGGGGGATGTGCTCGTCTGCGCGTCTTCAAACCCCTCGTGGGTGCCGCTCTTTGGGATCATCGCCGGACTGGTCACCAACACGGGCGGTGTCCTGGCGCATGCGTCGGTGGTGGCGCGGGAGTTCGGGGTCCCGGCGGTGGTGGGCACCGGCGACGCGACGCAGCGCCTGCGCGACGGGCAGCGTGTCGAGGTGGACGGAACGGCGGGCGAGGTTCGGATTCTGTGAGCGCGTGGTCCATCGCCCTCCTCGGCGTCGCCGGCGGCTCCATCCTGATTCCCCTCAACTCCACGATGCTCGCGGTGGCCCTGCCCAGTCTCATGGACGAGTTCCATGTCGGCGCGGGCACGGTCTCCTGGCTCGTGACCCTCTATCTGGCGACCGTCGCGATCGCGCTCCCGGCGAGCGGCAGCCTGGGCGACCGCTTCGGGCACCGGAGGATGTTCATTCTGGGCGTGGCCGCGTTCGCCGTCACCTCGCTGATCGGGGCCGTGGCCAGATCCTTCCCCATGCTGGTCGCCGCCCGGGTGCTGCAGGCGGCGAGCGGTGCCGGGATCACCCCAAACGCGGTTTCGCTCGTGAGATCGTTCGCGCCAGAGGATCGGCGCGGCGGTTCCTTCGGGGTCTTCGACATGTTGATCTCCACGAGCGCCGCGCTGGGTCCCCTTGTCGGCGGACTGCTGGTCGCCGAATTCGGGTGGCGGTCGCTGTTTGTCATCGCCGTGCCGATCGCAATGCTCTCTGCCTCGATCGTCACCGCGGTCGTGCCCTCCGTTCGCCCGCGCCGCGAGGCCCGCCCGCCCCTTGATCTTGCGGGTCTGGCGCTCCTCTCCACTTCGCTGCTGGCGCTGCTCCTTGCGCTCTCTGCGGCACGCGGGGGGGACAGGCGGGAGTGGTGGCCGGTGGCGGCAGCAGTGGCGTTAGGTGCCCTGTTCGTCAGACATGAGCTGCGCGTACCGGCTCCCGCCGTGAACGTGAGGTTGTTCCGCGTGCGGCCATTCGCCGCTGCCGTCGTCGCGGTGCTGGGGGCGTC
>JANONS010000323.1:0-3329 GCA_031420915.1 Armatimonadota bacterium | reverse complement strand
CCGGCGATCAGGCCCAGCGTAATCACGGAGGCCGTGCGGTTCACGCCCGCCACCGCCAGCGCGCCGACCCCGAAGAACGCGCTGACCAGATAGAGGAGGAAGACAGTCTGACGCTGGCTGAGGCCGCGGTCGAGGAGGCGGTGGTGCAGGTGCCCGCGGTCGGGCAGGTAGATGGGCTGCCGGCTGCGGAAGCGGCGGATGATCGCAAAGCCGGTGTCCACGATCGGGACGGCCAGCGCGAGGATGGGCACGATCAGGGAGAGCGCCGTGACCGACTTGTACAATCCCATGACCGAGATGCCGCCGAGCACGTAGCCGATGAACATCGAGCCGCTGTCGCCCATGATGATTCGCGCCGGGTTGAAGTTATGCACCAGGAACCCTAGCACGGTGCCGATCAGGCAGGACGACAGGACCATGGAGATGATGTCCGCCTTCACCCCGGCCGCCAGGAAGAGCGTCGCGCCGGCGATCGCCGCGATCCCCGAGGCCAGCCCATCGACGCCGTCGATGAAATTGGTGGCGTTCACCACCGCCACCACCCAGCCGACGGTGAATAGGGCGCCGAACGGACCGAGCGACAGGATCTCCCCGGTCAGCGGGTGTGTGATGAACCGGGTGGTGAGGCCGAACGGGATGAGGATGGCCGCGGCGGCGACCTGCAGGAGGAACTTCGCCGCCGGATGCATCCCCCGCGCGTCGTCCCAGAGGCCCACCAGGAACAGGAGCGTGGACCCCAGGAGAATGCCCAGGACCCCCTGGTCGGTGCGCGGGGAGACAGGGATCCGGATGAAGACACTGTCCGCGCTGCGCACCAGTTCGATGGGGCGCGTGATCACCATCGCCACCGCGAGCGCCGCGACAAAGCCGATGAAGATGGCGATGCCGCCCAGCCGCGGCATCGGACGGACGTTGATCCGCCGGCCCCCCGGATAGTCGATCGCGCCGATCCGCCGCGCGAAGCGGCGCAGTACCGGGGCGAGCGCGTTGGTCACGATGAGCGCGATGAACGCGGCGATCAGCCAGGGGGCGAGTGTCATGGCCTGACCATTCTACACCGCTAGACCGGCTGAGGGAGGGACTCGAAGAGGTCGCTCACCGAGCGGTCGTCGTGAATCCGCCGGATGGCCTCGCCGACCAGCGGCGCCACGGAGATCACCCGCATCTTCTCCAGGTGTTTCTCGGGGGGTACCGCCACGGTGTTGGTCACCACCAGTTCGCGTAGGGAGCTCTGGGCGATGCGGGTGGTGGCCGGGCCGGAGAGGATGGCGTGGGTGACGTAGGCGGAGACCTCCAAAACCCCGCGCCGCTGCAGCGCCTTGACCGCCATGGTGAGCGTGCCCGCGGTGTCCACGATGTCGTCCACGATCACCGCCCGCCGGCGGTACACCTTGCCGATGACGTGCACCACATCGCGCACGTGGTTCGGCTGGTCCCGTCGCTTATCGATGATCGCGATCGGCGCGCCCAGCGACGCAGCGAACTCCCGGGCGCGCTGGGTGCCGCCGATATCCGGGGAGACGATCACCAGGTTGTCCGCACCTCGCCGGCGGAGGTCGTCCGCCAGCAGCATCCGCGACGGCAGATGGTCGAGCGGGATGTCGAAGAAGCCCCAGATCTGTCCGGCGTGCAGGTCGACGGTGAGGATGCGGTGGGCGCCGGCGGAGGTGAGCAGGTTGGCCACCAGCTTCCCGCTGATCGGCTCCCGCGGCCGGATCTTGCGATCCTGCCTGCCGTACCCGAAGTAGGGAATCACCGCGGTGATGCGCGCCGCGGAGGCCCGCCGGAGCGCGTCGATGATGATGAGCAGTTCCATCAGGTGCTCGTTCACCGGCGGGGAGGTGGGCTGGATGACGAAGACGTCCTCGCCGCGGACGCTCTCCTCGATGGTGATCCCCACCTCTCCGTCCGCGAAGCGGGAGAGGCTGATCTCCCCCAGCGAGATGTCCAGGGTATCCGCGACCTCCTGAGCGAGGGTGGGGTTGCCGGAGCCGCTGAAGACCTTGAGGGCTCTGCCACTCATCGACCGACCTCGGTATGCCCACTCATCGGCCGACCTCGGTATGGCGGATCACACGCGCAGGCACCCCCACCGCCACCGCGCCAGGGGGGACATCCTTGGTCACGACCGACCCGGCGCCCGTGGTCGCCCCCCGGCCGATCACAACCGGCGCGATCAGCATCGTATCGCTGCCGATGAAGGCCTCGTCTTCGATGACCGTAGGCCACTTCTTCCCCGTCCGGTCGCGCAGGTTGCAGGTGACGGTGCCGGCACCGATGTTGACGCGGGCCCCGATCGTGGCGTCCCCGAGATAGGACTTGTGGTGCACCTTGGTGCCGTCCCCGATCGTGGTGTTCTTCACCTCGGCGAAGTTGCCGATCTCCACCTCCCGGCCGATGCGCGATCCCGGGCGGAGGCGGCTGTAGGGCCCGATGCTACTGCCGTCATCCATCAAGGACTGCACGATGGTCGAAGCCACCACCGTCACGCCGTCGCCGATGAGCGCGTCCACGAGATGAGCCTGCGGGCCGATCACGCACCCGCGCCCGATGCGGCTCGCCCCCTCCAGAGAGGTCCCGGGGTGGATGACGGTGTCCTCGCCGACCGTGACGTCCGCGTGGACGTAGGTGGTGTGCGGATCGACGATCGTGACGCCGGCGTCCATCCGGCGGTCCCGCAGCCGGGCGCGCATCGCCGCCTCCGCCCGGGCCAGCTCGCGACGGGAGTTGACGCCCAGAACCTCGTCGGGGTCTTCAACCGGCAGCGCATCCACACGCCTGCCCTCGCGCAGTGCCCAGGCCACCACGTCGGTCAGGTAGTACTCACCCTGCGCATTGGACGGCTGCACGTGGCGCAGCCCCTCCCGCAGGAGAGGGCCCTCGAAGACATACGTGCCCGCGTTGATCTCCCGGATCAGGCGCTCCTCCTCGCTGGCGTCGGCCTCCTCAACGATCCGAGCGACCGCGCCTCCCGGGCCGCGCACGATCCTGCCGAGGCCGGAGGCATCAGTCACCTGCGCGGTGAGCAGCGTCACCCCCGGCCGCGCCGTCTGGTGGTGCGCGATCATGCGCCGAAGCGTCTGGGCGGTCAGGAGCGGTACGTCGCCGTACAGCACCAGGACCGCCTCTGCCTGCGGCAAGGCCTCCAGACCGACCATGACCGCGTGCGCCGTTCCCCGCTGCTCCGCCTGCTCGACGAAGGTGGCGGTATCCCCGACCTCCGCGCGCACCGCCTCACTCCCGCGGCCGACGACCACGATCGGCCGGGGGAGCCCCGCCGCCTCCACCGCCGCCAGCACGTACCGGATCATCGGACGCCCGCAGATGCG
>JANONS010000322.1:0-1568 GCA_031420915.1 Armatimonadota bacterium | reverse complement strand
CCCACCTCACCCATAACAGGATGGGGGAGCAGGTCCCTGAGGCGGCACCGAACACTGAGCAGATTGACGTCGACCAAATCATCCTGAGGCAGCCGGGCATCGAGCACGTCGAGCAGGTTGAGGAGGCCGAGGAGCCGGCCGAAGACGAGGACGAGAATCAGGCCGGGCTGGTCGATGATTCCGTGCAGATGTACCTGCAGGAGATTGGCAGATGGCCCCTGCTCACGCGCGAGCAAGAGGTTCACCTGGCCCAGCGCATGGAGAAGGGTGACGAAGAGGCTAAGCGGCGCTTCATCGAGGCGAACCTGCGCCTGGTCGTGTTCATTGCCAAGAGGTTTGTGGGGCGCGGCATGCCCCTCCTGGACCAGATCCAGGAAGGGAACCTCGGTCTTATCCGGGCGGTGGAAAAGTTTGACTGGCGCAAAGGCTACAAATTCAGCAGCTACGCGACCTGGTGGATCGCTCAGCACATCGACCGAGGCATCGAGAATAAGGCCCGCACTATCCGCGTACCAGTCCACATTCACGCGACTCTCAACAGGCTCGTATTTACCTCCCGGCAACTCCTTCACGAGCTTGGAAGGGAGCCCACGCCCAAGGAGCTCGGCAAGGCAGTGGGCCTATCGGCGGAGCGGGTTCGCGCGATCATGAAGATGGCCCAGGAGCCGATCGCGCTGGAGACGCCGATCCGCGAGGAAGACGACCTTCAACTCGGCGACACCATCGAGGATAGGGACGCCGTGGAGCCTGCGGAGGCGGCTTCCCTCGCGATGCTCAAGGCGCAGGTCGAGGGCCGCCTAGAGGCAGTGACTCCGCGCGAGTGTAGGGTCTTGAAGCTGCGCTTCGGACTGCACGACGGCCGCCCTCGGGCGCTCAGCGAGATCGGGAGGGAGTTTGGGCTGACCCGCGAGCGCATCCGTCAGATTGAGGCCGGTGCCCTGCGAAAGCTGCGCGACCTCAGCGTTGATGGTGATGACCGGCTGTCAGTGGCAGGGTGATGACCAGGACCCGAGTGCCGAGTTCCACAACGGGGGCGAGGACGATGGGACTGCCAAGCAAGATTCGGGATGATTTTCCGATTCTCAACCAAAAGGTGTACGGCAAGCCCCTTGTCTACCTCGACAGCGCCGCAACCTCCCAAAAGCCGCGCCCGGTGATCGATGCCCTTATCCAGTACTACCAGGAGTACAACGCCAACGTGCACCGCGGGATCTACAAGATGGCCGAGGAGGCCACAGCCAAGTACGAGGAGTCCCGGAGAAAGATCGCCGCCTTCATCAACGCCGGGCGGCCGGAGGAAATCGTCTTCACGCGCGGCACTACGGAGGCGATCAACCTCGTCGCCTATGCCTGGGGCCGGGCCAACGTCAGGGAGTACGACGAGATCATCCTCACCGAGATGGAGCACCACAGCAATCTCGTCCCCTGGCAGCTTTTAGCCCAGGAGAAGGGCGCCAAGCTCGGGTACATTCCGTTCGACGATCGTGGCTTGCTGGACTTGGATGCGCTTGACGGCCTGCTCACAGAGCGCACCCGCCTCGTGGCGGTCACCCACCAGTCCAATGTGC
>JANONS010000321.1:0-3209 GCA_031420915.1 Armatimonadota bacterium | reverse complement strand
GGGCAAACACGATTGCGCGATCTAGCGCCACCGGCGGGCGGTCCTCGACTGCGCCCGTCCACACCGCCCCTAACTCCCCCGCTAGCCTCCGGTGCTCCGCGCTCCGCGAGAAGACGTAGACCTGACAGCCCCAGTGGACCGCCACCTGAATAGCCAGGTGTGCCGACGCGCCGAAGCCGAAGAGACCGACCCGGTCGCCCCGCTCGACCTCCGCCAGCCGCAGCGACCGGTAGCCGATAATACCGGCGCAGAGGAGCGGCGCGGCCTCGATGTCGGTAAATTGCTCGGGGATCGGGTAGACGTGCTGCGCGTCGGCGATCATGAAGTCAGCGTAGCCGCCGTCCACGTCGTATCCGGTGAAGCGGGCCTCTGGGCAGAGGTTCTGCGCCCCGCCCCGGCAGGCGGGACACTGGCCGCAGGCGCGATAGAGCCAGGTCACGCCCACCCGGTCGCCGGGGCGGACCTCAACGCCGGGACCGGCACGCTCGACCACGCCCACCACCTGATGTCCCGGGACGACCGGAGCGCGGCGAGGAGGCAATTCCCCTTCGACGATGTGCAGGTCAGTGTGGCACACACCGGTGGCGATGACCCGGAGGAGCACCTCCCCGGTCCCCGGTGAGGGCACGGGCCGAGAGGCCAGGACGAGCGGACCGCGCTCGATGGGGGCGGGCGACCGCAGTTCCAGGACGCGCATCACGCGTTGCTTCGCCGGCGTGACGGAGAATCCCCGGGCATCCCCGAGGGTACGGCCCCGGGTTCCGTCGAATCAGTGGGCAGGTGAAGTGAACAGGCCGCTCGTACGTCTCATCACGCTGATCTGCCTGAGTGCGGGGGTCGCGGGCTGCGCCCGCCCGCCCGCGTACAGCACCTATACGAGCGAGGAGCGGAAGTTCTCCGTCACCTACCCGCAGGGGTGGGAGATCATCAGGAGCGCCGGGGACGAACGGGTCTGGTTCGTGCCTGCCGGAGCCGCCGCCGGTCGTGACACCCCGCATCTGGCGTCGCCCGAATTCCTCCTGGTCTTCACGGTAACCATGCCCGGGCCGCTCGGGGATGATGAGGCGCGCCGGGTCGGCCTGACCCTCCTGCCGATCCACGGCGTCTCGGGCTTCAGACGCTTCAAGGAAGAGGGAGGCGCGGTGTGGCACCGGTTCGAGGTCACAGGAGCCTCACAGGGCACCGAGTGGGCCTCGGTGGGCGTCCTCGTCACGGGCACCGCTGCCTTTCAGTACGTGGTTTGCGCCAAACCTCTCGACCACTGGCGACAGGGACAGAAGCAGTGCGATGAGATCCTCAAGACGTTCCGTCCGGGAACGCTGTAGTCACCTTCGCCCCCCTGCGGCCTCGCAGATTAGGAAGGTTCCTTCCAACCCCGAGGTGGCCCGGTAGGCCGCCCCCGCCGATGCCCACGAACGCGCGGCAGCCCTCATCACCCAGGATAGCACCGGGTGCAGGAAGGCGGGTAGAACAACGCCCCCTGGCTCCTCGACCAGGGGGCAACCGACGCCGACACGACTGGAGCCGCTGACCGGAGTCGAACCGGTAACCCCCGCATTACAAGTGCGGTGCTCTGCCGGGTTGAGCTACAGCGGCGCCTCGGCCTGCATTATACGCCGTGACGCGCAGCGCGTGCTATCTCCCGAGCGCGTCACGCGCAATCGTCAGCTGGCGAGAGATGACGATGGTCCAGGGCTGGGCCTCGTTCACATCAGTCATCACGACGGCCTGCAGCGCCAGCTTCGAGGCGACGTCGGCAAACTTCAGCGCCGTCTCGGCACCCCTCGCCCCTGCGGCCACCGCGGCCCGCAGATCAACAAGGATCCCGTTCCCCTGCCCCTGACACACGTGTCCGGCCGCCGCCTTGAAGTTCCTCCCCTGCAGCCCCTCCAGACAGTTGATGACATGCTGCGTATGCAGCTGGGTTCCGGAAACGGCGGTACCCCGCTGTGCCAGTTCGCCGGCGTGGAAGATGGCCGTCGTCAGCTGCGCTCTTGCCGCGGCCACCGGATCCTGCGCCGAGATCTCCCCGGGTGAGATGACGAGCATGCTCAACGCGATCACCATTATGGCTATCGTGCTGACTCTCACACTGTTCCCCCCTTTGCGGCTCTAGGTCTGCGTCAACCCTCAGAATCCCCCACCAATGTAACGGCTCTGTCAACAAATCGGGGGAGCCGCGGATCTAGCGCGCAGGCCCCGGACGGTTTCGGAGGAAGACGTCGGTCATCACCGTGCGGGATGCGCGCAGGCTGGGGGACGCGCTTGAGGCGACAATCGACACCTCGACCCGTACCACATCCTGGGGGCGCGCGGCGGGCGCGCCCGCCGGGTCGAAGTAACGAAATGTGAGGCTCTCGATGGACCCGGCCAGGTTGTTGACGCCTCTGCCGAGCCGACGCTCCAGTTCGCGTTGCACCCGGTCGCGCTGAAAACTGACGACGTAGGCCTCTCCTGGCCGGCGGGGGTTATGCGGGGAGACGCGCACCATGATCCGGTCGGCGCACAGGCCGCCGCACTGCGGGTGTGGAAGGACCTCCTCGCCCCAGCGGAGTTCCTCGGTCATCTTGTCCATAGCCACGCGGGCGCTCTGCTGCACCTCCAGGTGCTGTTCGGCGAGCGCCATCCCCCGCAACGCGGTGCGGTTCATGCCGGCGATGGCCCCGAGCGCCGTCGCCAGCACGGCCAGAGTCACCACGAGCTCTACCAGCGTCAGGCCGTCGTTTGAGGATGTCATCGCCTCTCCCTCCTACTGCATCGGAGGGTAGGGGTGCGATTGTGGGTCGGAGGGCTTTGCGCACCCGCCGCGTATGCTTTACCCGAACCCAATCATCACCCCAGGAGTGGCATCCGCATGGACATCGAGACTGCGCGGGCCGGCCTGCTTGAGAGCGACCAGGCCCATCTGATCCATCCCCTGCATCACCCGAGTGACCACGCCTCGCCCCTCCTCCTCGTCGAGGGGCAGGGGGCGATGCTCCGCGATGCAGAGGGGCGGGAGTACATCGACGGGCTGGCCTCCCTGTGGAACGTGAACGTCGGGCACGGCCGCGCCGAACTGGCGGAGGTGGCCGCCGCGCAGATGCGCCGGCTCGCCTACACCTCTGCGTACGTCGGCTTCACCAACGAACCCGCCATCCATCTGGCCGGACGGCTGCTCCGTCTCGCCTATCCCAATCTCTCAGGGGTGTACTTCACGACGGGTGGGG
>JANONS010000320.1:0-5441 GCA_031420915.1 Armatimonadota bacterium | reverse complement strand
CCCGCGCCGTTCTCGGCGAAATCTCTCCCGTCGCGCGCGACCGATTCCCAGGAACGCACGATGCGCAGTTGCTGTCCGTCTCCTCCGGAGGGCCTGACCAACGCGTCGCCCCGCTGTCCCGCAGGAGGCGCCTGATCCGATGGGGGTTGCGCCTGACCGGTGACACTCCCCACGTACTCTCCGCGCAGACTGTCCATGGGCTTGGCAATATTGGCGTTGTAGGGTTGGAATATCTCCAGCGGAGGGTCACCGGGCTTTAGTCGGTACAGCCCGCAGTCTTTCCAGGCGATCCGGGCTTTCGTGATCCAGCTGAAGGCATCCGTGTAGACCGCACGGGTGACGCAGATATGACCGCCGTCCGCCAGTTCCATCGCGCGCGCCGCCCAGTCCACATGGCGGCCGAACACATCCCGCTTGTGCTGGCCGTCGGATTCGACTCTCACCTCTCCCATGTCTATGCCGATTCTGACGCTGAGATCCGGATGGCCGTGAAGTTTCTCCTGTATCTCAATGGCGCGCTCGACGGCCGTCGAGGGTTTGGTGAAGACTGCCAGGAAGCCGTCGCCCCTGGACTTGATGATCTCCCCGCCGTGATCTCGCGTGATGATGTCGGCGATGAGCGCGTCGTGTTCTCTTCTCAGGTTCTGAAACGCCTCCTCATCCCATTTCTCGGCCATGCGCTCTTTCAGCACCATAGAGCCTTTCATGTCCTCGAAGAAGACGACGAAGACGGCGGTGTCCTCCTGGCGCATGGTCGGCTAGTTCGCTGGGCGAGGGGGTGAGTCCTAGACGTTCATCCATATATAATGCTCTGGGGATGTGTGACAATCTGGGGGGACCCGATCATATGTTCGCGATCAGCACTGGGAGGCGCCAACGAGTATGGACGTCCTGAAACCCTTCCTGCGGTACTGGTCTCTCACCCTGGCGGTCTTCGTCATCTACGCCTTTGCCTTTCTGGCCGCTGTCGTGGATATCGGGATAGAGCTGCGCGAGCAGATCCGCAAGAAGCGCGCCGCCGCGCCGCCGCGGAGTGGTCCTGTGCTCGATCCGAACCCCCTCGCCGGCAAGACGATTGCGCAGACGCTCACGAGCCCGGGACAGCAACTCGACGCCATGCGTCAGTGGGTCCATGACCGCATGGCCGTGGTCCTTCGAGAGCTGGGTCTCGCGGTCCGTGTGCTGGTGATGGAAGACTCCAAACACCACCCGTTTATTCAAATCTCCGACGGGAAGCGCCTGGTGACCTACCGCGTGGACAAGGACGCGGTAGAGCGGGGCCGGGCCGGCGAGACTCAGAAGATCGATGAGATCACCGCCGACCTGCGGCGGCATCTGGCCGCCGATTTCCTCGGTAGGGAAGCAGACCGGCCGCCGGTGACCACCGAGCTGGCCCGCGAGGCCGCGGCCAAACCCGCCCCGGCGCGGCCAGCGGCGCCGCCGCCCCCGGCGTCCGGCGAGAGCTAACGCAGGTGCGGCAAGACCTCTTCGGCGATGAGGCGTAGCATCGGCAGCTCGCGGCCGTAGGGGAACAGGAAGATCACCTGGCTCAGGCCGAGCGCCCGGTAGGCATCGAGACGCTCGCGCACTTCCGCGGGGGTGCCGGTGGTCGCTCCCGCGAGGCGCGCCTGTCGCTCCTCCGCGGTCCCTCCCCAGCGCCGGGCCAGATCGTCGATCACCGCATCGACCTCCGCCCGGGTCCGACCGATGATCGTATACGTGCAGTGTGTTTTGCGGATGGCCTCGTAGGGGCGGCCCACCTCAGCGCACGCTTCTCGCAGGCGGTCGAGCTGCGCGGCATACTGCGCGGGCGAGAGGAAGAAATCCTGGAAGTTGATCGCATCGCCGTATCGCGCGGCCACCCGGAGCATCCGGGGGCGGAGCGCGCCGATCAGGATCGGCGGATGCGGCCGCTGGACGGGTTTCGGCGCGCACAGAGCGTTCTCAATCGCGTAGTGGCGGCCCCGATAGGTGGCACGCTCCTGCGTCCACATCGCGCGCACGATCTCCAGCGTGTCCACCAGCTGCGCCACGCGAACCCGCGGCGGGGGGAAGGGGATCCCGTAGGCCTTGTACTCGACTTCCTTCCAGCCGGCCCCGACGCCGAATTCCAGCGCTCTGCACGTCGACGCCCGCGGCCATCTTTGCCAGCAGCGACGGCGGCCGGTACGACTGGCAGGTGACGAGCGGGCCCAGCCGCAGGCGGGTTGTCACCTGGGTGAGCGCGCTCAGCAGCGTCCACGCCTCCAGGCAGTCCGTGAGCGCCTGATCCGGACGAAGGAAGAAGTGATCGGAGACCCAGAGGTGAGAGAAGCCCAGGGCCTCGGCCTCCGTGGCGATCTCCCGGATCGCCTGATAGGTGAAGCCGAACTGCGGTTCGATCTGAATCCCGGCGTCCATCTCACCCTCCCGCCGACGTCTCTACAGCAGGACCCCGTCGTCCCGCCCTAACAGCGCGCGCCTTGCCAGCGGCACCGGCGGCGCCCCCAGCGCGAGCAGCCGGTCGTGGAACGCGCGCAGCGAGAATCGCGCTCCCTGCTCCGCCTGATAATCCGTCCGCAGTTTGCGCACCATGAGTTTCCCCAGCAGATAGTTGAGGAACCCCGGGTCGAACGTACCCCGCACCGCCTCTTTGCGCGCCGGCAATGCCTCCATGAATGCCCGCTGCATGAACATCTGCGTCGCCTCGTCCACGGTCATCGCGCGCGCATGCATCCTGATCGCCACGAGGTAGCGCACGTTCCGCACGAGCGCTTCGATGATTTGGGCCAGTCGGAACTTGGGGTTCGCATCCACACCCTGTTCCACCATCATCTCCTCGGTGTAGTGCGCCCAGCCTTCGACAAACGAATACGATGTGAAGATCCGCGCGGCGCGCGAGGGCGCACCCTTCACGTGCAGGAAATGGATGAAGTGACCGGGATAGGCCTCGTGGATGCTGACATCCTTGAGTGTGTAGTAATCGAACTTCGACAGCCACTCCTCCTTCTGCCGTGGCGACCACGTGGCCTCGGGTGGGGTGACGTAGTAGAACGATTCGGTGGCCACCTCCTCAAACGGGCCGGCGGTGTCCATCATCGCGAAGGCCCACCGGGCAAAGGGCGGCGTCGCCTCCACGATGGGGCGCACTTCCGTGGGAATGGTGACCAGGTTGCGCTCGATGAGAAACTCTCGGAGATCGTCCAGCATCCGTCGGGTGTCCGCAAGCAGCGTCTCCTCGGTGGGGTGTTCCCGCGCGATCTGCTGGATGACGTCCGCGGGAGAGCGGGAGGGGTCGATCTGCCTTGCCGCTTCGGTGACCGCGTCCGTGTTGCGCCGCAGTTCCTCCTCCCCGACCTTCAGGAGGTCGTCCAGCGGCAGATCCACCAGTTCTCCCGTCGCCAGCATCCGGCTGTACAGCCGCTCGCCGATCGCGAAGTCATCGATGGCGCGGGGGGTGACATCCTCTTCCAGCCATCGGACGAACGCCCGCAGGGAGTCGGTCGCCGAGTCGTTGACCCGGAGGAACCGCTCGTACAGCGGCCGGTCCTCTAACGCGGTCAGGGTCGCCGGGAGGGTGGTCTCGAAGAAGGTCACGTAGCCGCGGTAGACGTCGAGGGCGGTCTCGGCGAAGGGTCTGGGGATCGGTCCGCGCCCCAGATGCGTACGCGCCTGCGCGAGCACATCCGGGATGCCGTCCAGGTGCGCGATGAGGCCCTGCACCCGTTCAGGGAGGGGAGCGTACTGGCGCTTGAGGAAATTGGTGATGTCGAGCAGGTGGCTGTAGGCGAGCGGGTTGCGTTCGTGCTCGCGGAGATCGGTCCACTCAAACTGCTCGTGGCGCAGCGAGCGCTCCACCAGCGCCAGATCGTGCGCGTCCTGGGGGGAGACGCGACCCCGATCAAGCGCCGCGGCGCGGTCCTGGAACTCAGCGAGCGCCCGCGCGCGCGCGGCGATGGCGGCCGGGGAGTAGTCGCCGACCTGCCCGTCGTACTCATGGAGCCCCAGTCCGGCGGCGTCCGTGGGATGGAAGGCCAGGGACGCATCGACGTATTCTTCGAGGAAGCGCTGGACGTCCGTGGGCACGCCGCTCCACACCTTCAGCGGGCTGCATCTCATCTCCTGTCCCAAGGCGCACGGACCCGCCGCCCGTCGTGGGAGAATGGCGTTTGACCGCCCGCGAAGTTTCATGTTAGCGTGAGCAGCGACGGGGCGTAGCGCAGCCTGGTAGCGCGTCTGGTTTGGGACCAGAAGGTCGGCGGTTCGAGTCCGTCCGCCCCGACCATGAGCAGACCGGGCCCTGGCCCGTCCTTCCTGCACCCTCCCGACAGGATTCATGAAAACTGGTACACTGGAGCCAAGCCTTTCGGATCGCCATGATCACCGTTGCTGATGTCATGACCCGACGACCCGTGGGGGTGGCTGCGGGCGCCACCGTCGCCGACGCTCTTCAGGCGATGAAGGAGCGCGGCATCTCCAGCGTGCTCGTGCTTCCTCTGCCAGGCTCGACCGACTACGGCATCCTCACGATGCACGACATCGTGGGCAAAGTCGTCCAGGAGGACCTGGACCCGGACGCGGTGCGCGTCGGGGACATTATGACCTGGCGGGTCATCACGGCCCGAGCCTCCTGGACCCTCGAGCAGGCGGCGGCGCTCATGGCCGACGCCGGGGTGCGCCGCCTCCCGGTGATCGAGGGCCACGAGATCATCGGCCTCATCAGCGACACCGACATCTTCACCGCCCTCGTGCCCCGGCAGGAATGGGAGCACGTGCGGCAGGTTCGCAAGGAGCGGGTCCACAGAAGGGTCTCCCAGACCGGACCCGCGAGGACGGTCGCCGATGTGATGTCCGTGCCGGTGCTCACGATCGGCCCGCGGGCGACGGTCGAGGCGGCGGTGGAGAAGATGGTCGCCGCCGGGATCAGCAGCCTCCTGGTCATAGAAGACGGCGAGGGCAGGCAGGGGATCGTGACCAAGCGCGGTGTCGTCACGAAGGTAGCGGCGAACGGCCAGGACCCCACAGCGGTGACGGTCCGCGAGATCATGTCGAGCCCCCTGCGCACGATTGCGCCGGATGTCACCCTTGAGGCGTGCTCCGTGCGGATGGCGTCAGAGCGCGTCCGCCGCTTTCCCGTGGCGCGGGAAGGCAGGATCATCGGGATTATCAGCGACAGTGACATCTTGGCGGCTGTGGCCGGTCATCGATGGTGGGGGCACCGGCGGGGGCCCACCTCCGCCATCGTGGCGGACATCATGCGGAGCGCGACCGTGGACCTGCGGCCTGGTGGACCTGCGGCCGTCAGTCCCGAACTGTCCCTCTGGGAGTGCGCGGCCAGACTGGCGCATACCGGTGTGAGGGAGCTCCCGGTCGTTCAGGAAGGACGCCTGATCGGCATCGTCGGCGACACAGATATCGTACGGGCACTCGAGGAGCGCGGCGGAGGGGACTGAATCCCGAAC
>JANONS010000319.1:0-6386 GCA_031420915.1 Armatimonadota bacterium | reverse complement strand
AAATCGAAACGCACCCTGGGTGACATAGAGATCGGGAACCGAGACAGCCTTCCACTTTACCGTATACACTCCCGCTTTGAGAGGCTTCAGCCTGACAATCATAGATCGGCGGTCTAGGTCGTACAGATCCACACCGCCCTTTCCATCGTCCACACGTCTACCGGTGCTGTCCAAAACGCTGATCCTGCTGCGCTCAGAGTCTACCTCCTCATTGCCGCTCAACGTGAACCAGATTCGTACCGCCTTTGGAGCGATGTTCGCGCTGCTCCCCGGTGCGGGCTCCGCGCGCAAGATCTTCGCATGTGCGCTGACATCGCCGC
The DNA here is from genome assembly GCA_031420915.1 of Armatimonadota bacterium. Classification (GTDB taxonomy): domain Bacteria; phylum Sysuimicrobiota; class Sysuimicrobiia; order Sysuimicrobiales; family Humicultoraceae; genus JANONS01. Next base: position 6,066 of record JANONS010000319.1, on the reverse strand, counting down.
GCTGCGTCAATCCCGCCAGCATGGTCACAGTAATGATGGCGAATAGTTGCAGCCTCACGATTCTCCCCCCTCCAACGGTCATCGTTCAGACCCGCCGGCAGGCTTCAGGCCCTTAGCTCTAGATGATCCTGTTACGCGAATCTTAAGAGGCGGAGGACGGAGGGCCTCGAGAGGGATAGGCGTAGAGCGGCCCTCCCTGGAGCAGCGGTTGGGGATCGGCCACCGACCACTCGAGGGCAATAAGCGGCAAGAGGACCACACCGCACGTACAGCTGACGAATCCGGCCTGAGCTTGGGCGAGCGCGAGATATTCCCCAAACGCATGCGGGGTATCAGGATCGGAGAGACCGTGGATGTGCGAAACCGCAAACAGTGAAAGGATGACTACGGTATAGGTGAGGGTAATGGCTAGACCACGCCGAGTCATTTTGCGAAGAGAGGAGACCGCCAACCCCATAGTACCTACCGATCATACCATGCTGCCCATGACGTTGGGCGGGGGGAGGGCTTTCCGTCCCGGAGGAGAAATTGGGCTGATGTGCTGAGCGACACCCTGGTCGCAGACATCCTCTCTCGGGGCCGGGCTGCGGGAGCCGACCTCGCCGAACTGTACGTGGAGCGCTGGAAACGCCGCAACCTCCGGGTCCTGAACGGTGAGGCCAAGGAGGCTACGAGCGGTCTGGAGTACGGCGCCGGGCTGCGCCTCTTCTACGGGACCGAGATCGCGTACGGATATACCAACGACCTGACCGCCGAGGGGTTGCGAGAACTGGCCGCGACCCTCACCGCCCGCCGGGGGCAGACGGGGCGGGTGGACGCGAAGGGCCGGGGTGGTCTGGACTTCAGGAGAAGTACCGCTCAGGGCCTCCACGATCCCGAGGTACCGTTCGAGACCCACCCGAAGCGCTACCGCCTGGAGCGTCTGCTGGAAGCGGAAAGCGCCGCTCGCGTCGCGCCCGAGATCACCCAGGTCGAGTCCCACCTGGCGGAGTGGGAACAGGAGACGCTCGTCTGCAATTCGGAGGGCGCCTGGGTAGAGGACCGGCGCGTGCGGACCCGACTCAACGTCAACGCGATCGCCCAGGACGGCCCACAGATGCAGACCGGAGTGGCGGTGCGGGGATTGAGCGTCGGACTGGAACTTCTGGATCGCTTTCCACCCGCCGCGCTCGGCCGGCAGGCGGGGGAGCAGGCCATCCGCAACCTACGCGCCCGCCCGGCGCCCGCCGGTACGATGCCCGTCGTCCTGGGGAACGGTTTTGGGGGCGTCATCTTTCACGAGGCGGTGGGCCACCTGCTGGAGACCACATCGGTGGCCAAGAAGGCTTCGGTCCTCTCGGACATGCTGGGCGAAGAGGTCGCGAGCCCCGTCGTCACTTACATCGACGATGGCACCACGCCCCACGGGTGGGGCAGCAGCGAGTTCGATGATGAGGGCGCGCGCACGGAACGGACGGTCCTGATCGAAAACGGCGTGCTCCGAAGTTACATGGTCGATCGCTGGGGAGCGCTCCTGACGGGATACCGACCGACGGGATCGGGGCGCAGGCAGGATTACACCTTTGCCCCCACCTCGCGGATGCGCAACACATTCATCACCCCAGGCACGGTATCCGTGGAGCGACTGTTCGACGGGATCGAGTTCGGGCTGTATGCGAAAGAGTTCCGAGGAGGCCAGGTCAAGCCCGGCTCCGGAGAGTACAACTTCGGCGTCCAGGAAGCCTACGTCATCCGGAACGGACGCGTCGAGGAGGCGGTACGGGGCGCGATGCTCGTCGGCAAGGGGCCGGAGACCCTCAAGCGGGTGGTCGCAGTGGCCAGCGACCTCGAGACGGCCCCAGGCATGTGCGGCAGCCTCTCCGGGTCGCTGCCCGTAGAGGTGGGACAGCCCCACGTGCTGGTGTCGGAAATCGTCGTGGGAGGGGAGATATGATGACGTTTGACGAGGCGAAGCTGCACATCCTCAACCGCGCGCAGACCCGAGGGATCGGCGCCGAGGTCGTCGGGCAGCGGCAGCGCGAGCTCACAGCCAGAGCCCATACAGGGCGGCTGGAACAGCTCACGCAGGCGGTGCAGGGCGGCGTTGGCGTGCGGGTTGTGGTCGGCGGGCGCGTGGGCTACGCCTACAGCGAGGAACTCTCGCCCGCCGCGCTCGACTGGATGCTGGATGAGGCGATCGAGAATGCCTCGCTGCAGCGGGAGGCCACAGGATTCCTGCCCGCTGGATCGTCGCTGGGGCGTCAGGATTTGGTGGGAGACGCTTTCGCGGCCCCGCTCGAAGCCAAAGTGCAGGCGGCGTTGGGGTTCGAGGGAACGCTGCGGGAGGACGCGCGGGTCAAGCAGGTGATGCTGGCCGCATACTCGGAACGGGTGTGGGATGTCAGCGTCGCCTCGACCGAGGGCGCGGACGGTTCCTACCGGCGGGGGATCGCCGGGATGGGCGGGTCCATCGTGATGCAGGAGGGAACGAGCCTCAAGCAGGGATGGGACAGACGGTGGGTCACAGATCTGGGGATGCTTGATCCCGGCCGGACGGCGCTCGAATTCACCGAGCGAACGGGGCGCCTGCTGGGGGCCCGGCCCCTCGCAACGGGCCGGTATCCTGCTTACTTCGAGCCACGGGCGTTTGCCCATCTCCTGTTCGCCTTCTGGTCGATGTGGAGCGGCAAGGCCGTGATGGAGGGCAAAAGCCGGCTCGCGGGGCGGCTGGGCGAGCGTGTGGCCGCCCCGATCGTCACGCTGATCGATGACCCGACCATATCAGGAGGGCTCGGCACACGCCCCTTCGACGCGGAGGGTGTTGCGACGCGTCCCCAGACCCTCGTGGAAGATGGGGTCCTTCGTGGCTTCCTGACCAACTCGGAGACCGCCCGGGCGCTCGACCTGGAGAATACGGGCCACGCGTCGCGCAACTATCGGGGCACCCTGTCCGTCGCGCCCAGTAACCTCTACGTGCGCGCCGGAACCGGATTCAAACCCAAGCGGGGGGTCATCATCACTGAGGTGACCGGCGTGCATGCCGGCGCCAGCGCAATCACGGGGCAGTTCTCGCTGCAGGCGCTGGGCCTCTGGGTCGAGGGCGGCGAGGTCGCTTATCCCGTGGAGAACTTCGCGGTGGCCGGAGATTTCCTTACGCTTCTGCAGAATATCTCAGGGCTCGGTGATGCGTTGGAGTGGGAGCTGGTCTGGGGCGGTGTGGCCTGCGGGGCTCCCCTTGTTGGCGTGGCCGAACTCTCATTCGCGGGCGCGTGAGGTAGAGCCTATCGGGGGCTCGTCCCCTAGCGGTCTCTTGCCGCCGCCGTCGTTTCATCCTCGCACACTGCATTAACGTACCCCGAGCGCCAGGAACGCACCCTGGCCTGCTCCGGATCGTACTGGTGCCGCATGATACATCCGAGATCCCCGCTGAGGAGATGGATCGACACCGAAGGGATCGGTGACGTGCTGAGCACGCTGTGGATGTCGTTTTCGGGAGGTAGCAAATCATAGAAGTCCCCGACCCGCAGCTCCCGCACAGCCACCACCTCCAGTTCGCCATGCCCCTCGCCGAGACTCCGGACCAGTCGGTAGACCCGCTCTTCCTGGGTTCCTTCGTAGAGTCCGACCAAACCCCAGATTAGGTGGTCATGCACAGGCGTGGTGGCTCTAGGAGGAACGACGAGACTGAACAGGCTGAGTGAGCGGTCGGCCGAGCGGTAGATGAGCCATTGACCGATCCCGCCTCCCATCCCGCTCAGCTCTGCAGGCTCGCGGAAGGCTTGGGGGAGCCATTGACGGTCGGCCAGCAGCCTCGCAAAGGGTGCCCGTAGTTCCGCCAGCGCCTCCGTCGGTGAAGATGAGCTGGCAATGATGTCTTTGACGCGGCCAACAAAGGCGCGCAGCACGTCGCTCTCAGCGTAGTGTTCCTCCTCTTGACTTCCCATTGTCATGCTCCGCCTCCGGGCGCATGGTAGGCGGCAGCGTCCACCGCCCGGCCCGTGACGAAGTTGTACGAATCTACAATCAACTGAAAGATCACGTCGAGTTCGTCCGACGTGCGGGGCGTGTACAGCATCACCATCCCCTCGTTGCCCATGACCTGCGCTAGGGGATGGGGCTCGGCCCACCCCGCCTCCACCGCCTGGCGCGCCCGCGCGGGCGGCAGCGAGACATGCAGACTGCCGTCGGGATGGATGTGCGCGAACTCGCGCCCCGCCACGATCACCTCGGGGTGGGCGAGCGGTACCTCATCGCGCAGCCACAGCGCGCGCGCCCCGGGGACAGAGATAATCGTCGGCCGGTTCTCGACATCTGGCAGCGCATACGCGCGCCGGAAGAGTTCGGCGTTGACCTCTGGAACGGGATGCACGCCGATCTGCGCGTGGGGCATGCCCTTGTGGGTGACGGGGCGAGGGCCGGTCCGTCTGGGCAGGTGAACGTCACTCATGGGCGCTCCGTTTCGGCCAGCCGGCGGAGGTTCTCTAGCACCTGCTGGATCGGAAGCGAGACCTCGGGGTTCGTGGCCGCGTGCGCAAACCGGATGGTTCCTGTGCCGTCGAGGAGAAAGACGCCGCTGCGCTGGATGAGGCGAAGGAGGGCCCGGTTGAGCCCGAAGCGCCGGTAGACGGAGCGGTCCGGGTCGGCAGCGACGGAGAACGGCAGCCGGAAGCGCTGCGCGTACCGCCGCGCCTGATCCACCGTGCCAGGTCCGATCACCAGCACCTCCGCCCCCAGCGTTCTGATCTCATCATACGCGCCCGCCAGCCTGCGGGCGTGCGCCCGGCACTGCAGTCAGGTAAACTCTCGGATGAAGTAGAGCACGACGGGTCGGCCTCGATAATCACTGAGGCTCACCGGGTGACCCGCGCTGCTCTCGAGAGTAAAATCGGGAGCGGGCATCCCCAACTCAACTGTTTCGCTCGACATCCACACTCCTCCTAGAATATCGTGAATCCACTGTGAGGTGAGCGGCATGGATGCCTATCTGGCTGTTATCGGCAAGCGCGAGGTCCGGCGCTATCTCTCGCGGCCCATCCCCGAGGATGCGTTGACCCAGATCTTGGAGGCCGGGCGGGCCAGTGGTAGCAGCCGCAACCGGCAGCCCTGGCGCTTCATCGTCATGACCGAACGGACGCGCCTCCAGGCGTTGGCCCCCCTCGTCAGCCGGCCCGCAAACGTGACGGAATGCGCGGCCGCGGTCGTCCTGGCACTCACGAATCCCCGCGCCCAGTTCGACGCCGGACGGGCCGCGCAGAACATGATGCTGGCAGCCTGGAGCCTGGGGATCGGCTCGTGCCCCAACACGCCGGCGAATGAGAGTGCGGTGAAGGCGCTCCTCGGGGTGCCCGAGGAGATGAGCGTGCCGACGATTCTCTCACTCGGCCACCCGGCCCGGGGCGAACCCCGGCCCCGGGCAGATGCGAACCCCGCGGGGCTACTTGCCCGCATCAACCGGCTGCCGCTCGCCGAAGTAGTACGGCGGGAGACGTACCCAGGATCGGCTAGAACTTGATGCCCGCCCGGGCGATCCCCTGGATGAAGTAGCGCTGCAGGACGAAGAACAGGACCAGGATCGGGATGACCGAGAATGTGGCCGCGGCCATCAACAGCCGCGGCTGCGTGCCCCACTCGCTGGAGAACGAGAGAAGTCCCACCATGATCGGCCGCATCTCCGGGGTGTTCGTGACGATCAGCGGCCAGGTCAGGGCGTTCCAGGACCCGAGGAAACTGAGCAGCCCCACCGTGATCAATGCGGGCTTGCTCAGCGGCACCACCACGCGCCACAGGAAGGTCAAGTGGGAGGCACCGTCCATCGTCGCGGCATCCTGCAACTCCTGCGGGATCGTCGCGAAGAACTGGCGCATCAGAAAGATCCCGAAAACGCTGGCCAGAAAGGGCACGATCATCGCGGTGTAGGTGTCCAGCCATCCCAGGCGGGTAACTGTAATGTAGTTGGGCACCAGCTGCACCTCACCGGGAACCATCAGCGTCCCCAGGAAGAGCATGAACAGCACTTCCCGCCCGTAGAACCGCATCCGGGAAAAGGCGTAGCCGGCCAGAACCGAGGTGAGCAGCACGCCCACGGTC
>JANONS010000318.1:0-5330 GCA_031420915.1 Armatimonadota bacterium | reverse complement strand
CCATGACAGCACAAAATGAGAAACACGAGGTAAGGTTATCGAATGACTCCCCGCACGACCAAGAGGAATCCCAGAGGCGCCAGGGCAGGCCGAGGACGACGTGTCCGTGGTCGGCGGCGGTTGGTGGTCGCGTTGGTCCTCACCGTGGCGGGCGTGGCCGTGGCGGCACTCTACCTGACCGGCGGGCGTGACGGCGGTGGGGCGATCGCCGTGCTGCGGACCGCCGACTTCCACGCGCTTGCCTTCAGCCCCGATGATCCCAACGTCGTCTTCTTCGGCCACCACAACGGGATCATGCGGAGCGACGACGGTGGCCGGACCTGGCGTGCCGTGGTGGAGCAGCGGAACTTCGACGCGATGGGTCTGGCGGTGAGCCACGCCAACCCGCGCCAGATGTTCCTCGCCGGCCACGACATCTTCCAGGTGAGCAGGGACGGCGGCGCCTCCTGGCAGCCCGTCGCCCATAATCTGCCCGGCACCGACATCCACGGTTTCGCGATGAGCCCGGAGGACCCGAACCGCCTCTACGCATTCGTTGTCAGATACGGCCTGTTCCGGAGTACCGATGGTGGTCGCACCTGGCTGCAGCTGAGCGATCGGCTGCCGGGCGACGTGATGGGGCTGGCTGCAGCGGGGGGCAACCCTGAAAGGCTCTACGCCGCCAGCATGCAGGCGGGCGTCCTCCGGAGTGCCGATGGTGGCCGGACGGTGGTGTCCGCGGGGAACGGGTTGGCTTCCGGTATGGCGCTCACGATCGCGGTCAATCCAGGCGCACGGCAGACGGTGTATGTGGGTACTGACGGTGGGCTGTACAGGAGCACTGATGGCGGCGAGAGCTGGAACAAATTGCCGTTCCCGGGCGACAATGTGGTCGCCCTGGCCATCAGCCCGGTCCGCCCAAACGTCCTCCTGGCCATCACCGTCAAAAACCGCCAGGGGCTCGTCTACCGAAGTGAGGATGGCGGCCAGAGCTGGAGAACGCGGCAGTGAATGGCAAGTCCGGTGGCGTACTCGTCCTTCTGATTGGCCTTGCTGCCTGCACGGCCCGCGGACCCGGTGGGACAGCAAAGACGGGAACCGAGGGACCGCGGCTCAGCTTCCAGGAGCGTTCGCATGACTTCGGTCGGATCCGCTACAGTCAGAAGACGGAGTATCGTTTCACATTCACCAACACCGGTAGCCGACCCCTGAACATTGCCGATGTCCGCCCGGAGCCGGCCCAGGCGGGCGGCTGAGCCTGAGGGGTCGAGGCGGTCGCCAGTTCGGCGACCTTCAATCCGGGCGAGTCGGGCTACGTCCTGGTGACATTCGACCGCCCGATGGTCGGTATGCGAGGCGTGGTCATCCGAGTCCGCTCGGACGATGCGGTCGAGCCTGAGCAGACGCTCATACTGCGGTTCGAGGTAGCGCCCTAGACGGCCACCTCGCATTAGGGAGGGATGGGAGTATGGCGGCGCGGCGTATGTGGTTGTGCATGGGCGTGGCGGGCGCGGGGATCGCTGCCGCACTCGCGCTGGGTGGGTCCGTGCGGCTCCTGTTGATCGTGGTCGCCGTGCTGGCGTGCCCGGTGGCCATGTACCTGGGCATGCGGGAGATGACGAGGCACCGCGAAGACGGGCCATGACCGCTGAGCCTGACATCAGCGTGTTCCGACCCTCCCGACCCGGCATCCGCAAGGTGCTCGGAAACCTCGAGGCGGAGATCATGGAACTCGTGTGGGCGCGGCCGGCCGGCGACGGTACGACCGTTCGCGACGTCTTCGAGGCTCTCTACCGGCGCCGGCGAATCGCCTACACGACGGTCATGAGCACCATGGCACGTCTGGCTCGGAAGAACCTCCTCAGAGCAGACAAACACGGCCAGGCCTACGTCTACTACCCAAAGTTCACCGCCGAGGAGTTTGCCTCCCGTGTCGTCGGTCGCATGCTCGAGAATCTGCTCATCGGCTTCGCCGGTACTACCATCGAGGGACTAAAGGCAATCCACGACCCCAAGGTAGCGGAGCGTGCGCGGCAATGGCTTGACGAGATCGCCCGCCGCCGGCGGGTGGAGGAGCGCCAGTAGTGCACGCTTTGCTCGGCCTTTCGAGCGTGCTGGTCGTCGTGCTCGGGGGCTATCTAGCCCTGGGGATGCTTCGCCGTCTTGGCGAGGGGTCGTACCGACGCGACCTGCAGCTTGTTGTTCTGGCAGCACCGGTCGGGAGCCTCGGGGTAGGCATCGGCGGGCTGCACCACTTCATGGGGCGCACCTGCTTCGTGGGCGCGCCTCCCTGGGACTATGTCCTGGCCGTAGCGCTGCCGCTTGGCATGGGGCTGGTGGCGCTTGCCGGGCTCGGCCTGGGCGTGGTGCGGCTCGTCCTCATGTACGGGGTTGTGGCCCGAAGGGGGATGCCGGCCGGACCGGCACTGCAAGCACTCGCCGATCACCTGGCCGAGCGACTGAGGGCACCGCGTCCCCGCGTCATGCTCTGTGCCTCTCACCGGCCGCTGGCGCTCGCCTGCGGGCTGTGGCGCCCCACGCTGCTGCTTTCGACCTGGATGATCGACCACCTTGACCGTCGAGAGCTTGAGTCGGTCGTCGCCCACGAGCTGGGGCACGTGGCTCGTCGTGACTACCTCGTCATCTGGCTGGCGACGGTACTCCGCGACGCCTTCTTCTACCTGCCGACGAGCCAGGCTGTCTACCGCCAGCTTCAGCACGAAAAGGAACTCGTCTGCGACGACCTCGCCGTCGGTGCGACGGACCGGCCGCTGGCACTCGCGAGCGCGCTGGCGAAGGTCTGGCAGCAGGCCATCGATGGGCCCACGTTTGATGCGGCACAGCCTCTCGCCGGGGCACGCGAGTCGATGGAGGGCCGGATCGAGCGACTCCTCACCGCACCCCGATCGGTGATCAGCAACCCCCCGCCGCGAGGGCGCGCCCCGGGCGTCGGGATTTCGGCTCTTGTCGGGCTGCTGACGCTTGAGGGAGCAAACCTCACAGTCATGCTGGCGCCGATGGGCTGCGGCCTGATCTCGGTGCTGGGGACCCTCTTCTGATGGGAAGGGGATCAGCAACGCCACATGCGTGAGTTCGCAGCCTCCTGGTACGCTATCCTGAATACCCTCTATGTGACGCTGGCGGGGCCGCTCCGAGACCTGACACCGGGACCGGGTGGGGCGCTCCTGGGGGCAATGTTGCTTGGCATCCTGGGAGCGGCCAGCCCGTGTCAGCTGAGCACGAACGCGTCCTCGATCGCCTACCTCGTACAGGGGGTAAGCCGGCGCGGCCAGGCTGTCGGATGGTCGGCGGCCGCATACGTGGGGGGAAAGGTGCTCATGTACAGCGGCATCGGGCTGCTTGCGGTCCTGATGGGACAGGGTCTGCAAGCGGCCGCGATCCCTACCGTTGTCGTTGCCCGAAAGATCCTGGGACCGCTGATGCTCCTGATTGGTCTGGCGATGCTCGGGGTCTGGCAGCCTCGCCTGGGATTCGGGCACCGGCTGAGCTCTCGCCTCAGGGAGCGGGTAGGACCAGGGGGGATGCTGGGCGCCTTCTCCCTCGGGGTGGTGTTCTCGTTCGCCTTTTGCCCCACCCTTGCCCTGCTGTTCTTTGGATTCGTGATCCCGATGGCCGTCACCAGCGCCGCTGGCCCTCTGTACCCGGCCGCGTTCGCGGTGGGGACGACACTCCCGATGATGGTCGCTGCCGGGCTGCTTGTAACCGGGGCGGGTACGCCGCGCCTGACGCAGCGTTTGGTGTCGTGGGAACCATGGCTGCGTCGGATTGCAGGCGCGATCTTTCTCCTGGCCGGAGTCAATGACACTCTGCTCTACTGGTTTCTCTGATACGTCATGTCACGGTGAGGAAGAATCTAGCCCCAATGGACAGGCGGGTGGTCTTCATCCTCGGGATGCTTGGTCTTCTCGTAGCGGCGGGGGGTGTCGTATACCTCGCTGTCACGCGCTCCGCTCCGCAGCGCGCCTCGATGCCTGCCGCACCCAGTTTCGGGCAGTTCCAGCCCATCCCCACCCCCCAGAAAACCATTGGGGTCGCCCCGCGCGAGGGGGCTCGGGCGCCAGCCTTTTCGGCCCGCCGGTTCGGCGACGGGACGCTGAGTCTTTCCGACCTGCGGGGACAAGGCGTTGTGATGAACTTCTTCGCCTCCTGGTGCGTGCCGTGCCGCAAGGAGGCCCGCGACCTGGAGGCGATGTATCAGAAGTACCGCGGTGAGGGCATCGTCTTTCTCGCGGTGGATATCCAGCAGGATACCTGGGAGGATGCCCGCGAGTTCCTCCAGGAGTTCGGCATCACCTACCCCGCCATCCGGGACGAGACGGGAGAGATCATGCTCAAGTACCACATGGTCGGGTTGCCGACGACCTTCTTCATCGACAAGGAGGGGATCGTGCGCTCGAAGTTCGTCGGCCCCTTCCTCGGGCGTGAAGGGGTCAAGGAGCTCGAACGCAGGATCTGGATGATCTTGCCCTAGCGGGGAGAGCCATCCGGCTCCCGCTACATTCCTTATGGAGGAAGGAGCACGGCCATGATGATCTCCGCTCGTGTACGCAGGTTCCTGTCCACCCTGGTGCTGGTGCTGGTCCTGCTGGCGACGGCTGCGCCGTCACCGGCAGCCCAGGCTCCCGTCCTCACCATCCTGCACTTCAACGACGACTACCAGTTGACGGCCGTTGACGGCGGCAATGCCGGTGGCCTGGACCGTCTCGCCGCCCTGGTGAAGCAGTACCGCGAGCAGGAGGGAACACGCTGCTGTTGTTCGCCGGGGACCTCTTCTCGCCATCCGTGGAATCGTCGGTCTTCAAGGGGGCGCAGCTCATCGACGGCCTGAACCACCTGGGGGTTGATGCCGCCACGTTCGGTAACCACGAGTTCGACTATGGCCCGGCGGAGCTGATCAAGCGCGTCGCGGAGTCGCGCTTCCCCTGGGTGGCGACCAATACGTTTGTGTCCCCGGGATTCAGACCGTTCCCCGGTACCAGACAGTATCTCATCCTGAATGCCGGCGGGGTGAATATCGGGATCATCGGGTTTGTGACCGAGGAAACCGCAACCTCCTCCTCACCGGGCAACACTACGTTCGGCAATCCCGTGGCAGTTGCCAGGGCCATCGTCCCGATCCTCCGCCGGAACCAGGTACAGGTGATCATCGCCCTCACCCACCTACGCGTGAGCGACGATCAGGAACTGCTGCGCCAGGTGCCGGAGATCGACCTGGTAATCGGCGGCCACGAGCACGACCCGCTGACCGCGACCGTGGGAGGGCGATTGATCGCCAAGGCTGGCTCCGATGCCAAGTGGCTGGGCGTCACACGCTTCGCCCTGGACGGCTC
>JANONS010000317.1:0-3643 GCA_031420915.1 Armatimonadota bacterium | reverse complement strand
CGATGCGTCTCGTTACGGTGAGTTTGGGCCAGAACCGGGGAACATTTCTGAGTCTGGCAATGTACCTCCACAGGTTGGTCCTGGCCCGGAGGGACTCCAGGAATCGCATCCGGAAATCTGGCAACAGAGACGCAGTCCTCCAGTCTCTTGCATGGCAACAGAAACACAGACGGCGGCCCGAAAGCCGCCCTTCAATCGTAACTGGTCGGGGAGGGGGGATTTGAACCCCCGGCCTCAGCGTCCCGAACGCTGCGCGCTAACCAAGCTGCGCTACTCCCCGCGGTCGCCTCATTCTACCATCGCGCTCGGAGAAGCGGCAACGCGCGCCGTCCGGGTACCTGACCCGGAAGCGATCACTCCTCGTCGCTGTCTTTGACCTGCTCGTCCGGCTCCGGGACCTCCGACAGGTCCGAGACCTCGGGCACCTCGGGGACCTCCGCCGGCGCGGCCTCGGGCTTCATCGCTGGTGCCTCCGCCTGGGGCCGTTCCACCACCTGTCGCAGGAGTTCGCCGGCGACGTCGCCGATCGTCACCCGGCCTTCGTCCTCCTGCGTCTTCATGTATTCTTTGACCCGTTGCCGCTCTTGCTCCCGCGCGGCGCGCCGGAGGCTGATGATCATGCGCCGCTCCTCCGCGCGGATCTCGGTGACGATCGCCTCGATCGCCTGGCCCGGCTGGACCGCATCCTCCACCTTCCCCACGCGGCGCTCGGCGAGTTCGGAGACCGGGATGAAGGCATCGATCTCCATCTTCGCCAGCCGCACGAAGGCGCCGGAGGGGACGATGCGCACGACCTTGCCCCGCACCAGCTCCCCGACCGTGTAGCGATCGGGCACCTCCTGCCAGGGGTCATCCAGGATCTGCTTCAGCCCGAGGGAGATCTTCCCCGCCTCTCGATCGACCCGCAACACCATGAGCCGCAGTTTCTGGTTGCGGCGGACGACCTCCGATGGATGTTTGATGTACGTCCATGCCATCTCGCTGATCGGCAGCAACCCGTCCACGCCGCCGAGGTCGATAAACGCGCCGAAGTCGGTGATCCGCTTGACCGTCCCATCGACGATCTGTCCCTCTTCCAGTGTGGTGAGCAGCCCTTCTTTGCGGCGCTGGAGTTCCTCCGCTACCGCCAGCCGGTGGGAGAGGATCACGCGGGCCTTCGGGCGGTCTACCTCGATGACCTTCAGCGGGATGGACTGCCCCACGAACCACTCGAAGCGCCGCCCCTTCGCCTGGCTGAGGTCCACGTGGGAGCCGGGCACGAACCCGCGCACCCCTAGGTCCACCACCAGGCCGCCCTTGACCTTGTCCACGACCATGGCGTGGAGGATTTTGCCTCGCTGATGCGCCTCGGTGATCCGCTCCCAGGCGCGCTGGAAGTCCGCCCGCTTCTTGCTGAGGAGTATGCTGCCCTCCTCGCCCTCCACGGACATAATCATCACGTCGATGCGGTCGCCGACGTTGACCTCTTCGACCCCTTCCCCGCGGCGCGCGAGTTCTTTCGGCGGAATCAGGCCCTCCGATTTGGCCCCGACGTCCACCAGCACGCCCTCATTGTCGATGCGGACGACCGTCCCCTTGACGATCTGCCGCTCCTGCAGCGTGGAAATCGCATCCGCCAGGTTGACCCCTTCGCCCGGCTGTTCCTCGTCCACCCGAGAGGATTCCTCCATCATCGGTCCGATCCACCTTTCATCTGCCGGCGGCTTGTCTCGCTCTCCGCCGGACGCCGGGCGTATTGTGGCTCCTGAATGGGACGGCATACGGTATTCGCCGCCCCCACACCGTTTCCTCTCGCGTGGGCGGGCGTTGCGGCCTAGATGCGCCAGTAATTCAAGGCCACGCTGCGTGCGCGGCGGATGCGTTCGCGGATGACGGGATAGGGCACTTCTTCAAACCGATGATCCGGTAGTGTGGTTCGCGCGGTCTGCTGCGCCAGGACTTCCAGCGTGGCCACCACCGAGGTAGAGAGCCCCGGCAGGTCGTAGCCGCCCTCCAGCACCGCCACCACGCGTCCCTCGCCTCGCCCTGCGGCCGCCACCGCCAGTTCGGTCAGCGTGCGGAATCCCGCCGCGGTCACCAGCATCCCGCTCATCGGATCGGCGAAGTGGGGATCGTATCCCGCTGAGATCAGCACCAGTTCCGGGCGGAAGGCGTCCGCCAGTGGGACCACGACCTCTTCGAAGACCAGCCGGTACCCTTCATCGCCGGTCTCAGGGGGCAGGGGGATGTTCAGCGTGTGGCCCTCGCCGTCCCCCTCTCCTACTTCGTCCCAGTGTCCGGTGCCCGGGTACCAGTCTTCCTGATGCGTGGAGACGTAGAGCACGGTCGGGTCGCGGTAGAAGATCGCCTGCGTCCCGTTGCCATGATGGGCGTCCCAGTCCAGGATGAGGATCCGCTTCAGACCCCGCCGGTCGCGCGCCGTCGCGGCGGCCACCGCGACGTTGTTGAAGAGACAGAACCCCATGCCGCGATCAGGCAGGGCATGGTGTCCGGGCGGCCGGACGAGCGCAAACGCGGCCTGTGCCTCACCTCCCAACACGCCCTCGACCGCCTGCACCACCCCGCCCGCGGCGGCGAGCGCCACCTCATACGACGCTGCGGAGACGACGGTGTCTGGATCCAGCATGCCCCCGCCGCCTCGCGCAACCCGCGCGACGTGCTCCACATACTCGGGTTGGTGGACCGCTTCCAGCAGATCACGGTCCACGGGATCGACCCGGGATGGCTCGCTCAGCGCGTCCCGCAATCCGCTCTCATCGAGCGCTTTCAACACCGCCGTCAGGCGGTCGGGACGCTCGGGATGGGTGGGACCGGTATCGTGACGGAGGTAGACCGGGCTGGTGATCAGGAGGACCGCGGCCACGGGCAGGTCTAGCGGGTGGCGAGCGCCTGCGCCGCCGCCTCCCGGATGCGGGCCAGCGAAGCCTCGATCCCCCCCGCGCCCCCGAAGACCGCGGAAGCGGCCACCAGCAGCCGGGCGCCCGCTGCGACGGCGGGCCCGGCGGTCGATTCGTTGATCCCGCCATCCACCGCGATCGTGATAGCGTGATCCGTCTCGCGGATCATGTCCCGAAGGCGGCGAAGTTTCTCAAGTGTCGCGGGGATGAAGGCCTGCCCGGCGTAGCCCGGGTTGACGCTCATCACGAGGATGCCGTCGGCCTCCGCGAGCGCCCACGTCACCGCCTCCGGCGGCGTGGCGGGGTTCAGGGCGACGACCGGCGCGACCCCGCGCGCGCGCAGGTGGCCGAGCAGCCGGTGCAGATGGCCGGCGGCCTCCACGTGCACCGCGATGCGAGAGGCGCCCGCGTCGATGAACGCATCCACCTGCCGCTCCGGCTCTGCGACCATCAGGTGCACATCAAAGGGAAGCCTGGTGACCCGCCGCAGACTCTGCAGGACGACCGGGCCCATGGTGATCGGCGGCACGAAGCGGCCGTCCATCACATCGAGGTGGATGAGGTCGGCGCCGCCGCGCTCGGCCACCCGCACCGCCTCACCCAGGTGGGTGAAGTCGGCCGCCAGGATCGACGCGGCGATCTGAACGGCGGGGGTCAGGGTCTGATCTCCTGGATCAGGCGGTCGTCGATGTACACCTGGATGATCGTGAAGCCGCGGCTTGGAACGACGACCTCCACGCGATCGC
>JANONS010000316.1:0-3918 GCA_031420915.1 Armatimonadota bacterium | reverse complement strand
CGAAAGGGCAAGGCTCCGGGCGGGTATATGAGCGACCTCTCCGAGCGCCGCTGGCCCTTCATCTTCATGAACGCGGTAGGGCTGGACCGCGACGTCCGCACGCTGCTCCATGAGGGAGGGCACGCGTTCAACACGATTGCCGCCCGGGAGGAGCCGCTGGCGGAGTATCGGGACCCGCCGCTGGAATTCGCCGAGGTCGCCTCGATGGGCATGGAGCTGCTGAGCGTGGCGCACCTCGACGCTTTCTACCAGGATCCCGAAGACCGGAGGCGGGCCTACCGGGAGCGCCTGGAAGGCATCGTCCGGATCTTCCCCTGGATCGCCACGGTCGATGCCTTCCAGCACTGGCTCTACACGAACCCGGCGCACACACGCGAGCAACGCCGCGAGGCCTGGATCCGCACGCTCCAGCGCTTCCATCGGGATGTGGACTGGTCGGGCTACGAGGAGGCGCGCGCCTACAGGTGGCACAGCCAGCTGCATATCTTCCTGCTTCCCTTCTATTACATCGAGTACGGGATCGCGCAGCTCGGCGCGCTGCAGGTCTGGCTGCGCTCTCGCTCGGACTACCGGGATGCGGTCGCCCGCTATAGGGCCGCCCTCGCCTTGGGCGGGACGCGTCCCCTGCCGGAACTCTTCACCGCGGCCGGCGCGCGCTTCGCCTTCGATGGCGCCACCGTCGGGCCACTGGCCGAGGCCCTGGCTGTGGAACTGGAGAGGAACCCGTATGCCTGAGGTCGCCGCGCGCGGGCCGCGGGTTGGCGAGGTTATCCCGCCCTTCGAGGCGCAGGACCAGTTCGGGCGCCGGCAGACGTTCGAAGTGATCCGCGGCCCGGCGGGGGCACTCGCCGTCTTCGTCCGCAGCGCCGACTGGTGACCCTACTGCAAAGGCCAGCTCGTCGAGCTGGAGCAAAACCGGCAGCGGCTGGCGGCCGAAGGGTTGGGCCTTTGCTCGATCAGCTACGATACGGTTGAGATCTTGGACAATTTTGCGGAACGCCGGCGCATCACCTTCCCCATGCTGGCCGATCCGGATTCGGCGATCATCCGCCGGTTCGGCCTTTTCAATGATCAGATCGACCCGTCGAGCCGGGATTACGGGGTCCCCTACCCGGGGACGTTCCTGGTCGACGCGGGCGGTGTGGTGCGGCAGAAGATTATGGAAGAGCACTACATGCACCGGATGCCCGTGGCCACCCTCCTCATGCGGATGGGCCGGACACCCCCGCCGGTACCGGCGCAAGGGATCCGGCGCCTGGATTACCTGGAGGTTCACTCGTCGGCCACCGAAACCACTCTGCACGCGGGGAACGTGTTCACGATGTTTGTGGACATCCACCCGAAGCCCGGCGTGCACGTCTATGCGCCGGGGACGCGAGACTATCAGGGGATGGAAGTCGTGGTGGAGGAGAACCCCTACCTGAAGGTGCGTGACGTGCAGTATGCGCCCGCTGAGACGCTGACACTGCCGGTGCTGGGGGAGGCACTGCCCGTATACAGCCACCCTGTCCGGGTCTCCATCGACGCCGCCCTGGTGTCCCGACAGGAGCTGCAACCGTTGTTCGACGCAGGCGGGACGCTAGAGATCCACGGCTCGCTTAGGCTCCAGGCCTGCGACGACCGCGTCTGCTGGCCGCCTCAGGAGATTCCCCTTGTCTGGACCTTCCCGCTGCGCCCGCCCGACCTGGACCGCCCCCCCGAACCGCTCCGCCATCAGCCGAAAGGTTAGCCGCCTACTCGCAGGAATCCCCGCAGCGCACACCCCAGGGCGGAATGCTGCTGAGGGTGTCCGATAGGATGAATGGACGTAATACCCTACAATATGCTTGCGAGCGGAAGGAGACCACGACCTAGATGGGAACGTTCCGGTATCCGGTGCGGATCGGTCGGCTCGACGGTACGGCGTTCGAGACCGTCGAGGCTTTGGTCGACACGGGGGCAACCTACACCTGGATCCCTCGACCGATCCTGGAGCGCCTAGGCATCTTGTCGACCGCGCGGCGTCGCCTGCAGATGGCCAATGGTCAGATCATCGACCGCGAGGCCGGCCTGGTATTGATAACCGTGGACGGCGAAACGGTCGCCACCACGTGTATCTTCGGCGACCCCGACTCGCTGCCACTGTTGGGCGCGGTGACGCTTGAAGAGTTCGGCCTCGCTCCCGATCCTGTCCGGCAGCAGCTCGTCCCGGTGATCGGTCTTCTGGCGTCACTACCTTAGAACGCCAGAGATCTGGCCTTCGACGTCAAGGAATGACGTGAAAGGCCTTCCCGCCATGTAATCGATAGGTAGAGAAACCCCGGCGGTCCAGCGTGAAGACCTGATCGAACTGACTCTACTCTGCCAAGGCCACCAAAGTGGCATCGGCGAAGTCCATCGGCAAGTCGCGGTACTTTTCCATCAGGTTCACTCGTAAGAATCGACCCCGCCCACCCCTCCAGGACGGCCACACACTCGGCGTGTCTCGTCTCGCTGCGATCGACCAGAGCGACGAATGCGCCGGTGTCCAGCAGCAGCTCAGCGGTCACGCCGCAAGCGCCTCAACAGGTAATCCGGGTGGCGCTGGCCCAAATCGGGTACGCCGCTTTTCAGGCTGCCCAGTAAGTCGCGGACAAGGTCGACCGGACGTGCGTACCCCCGCATGCTCGTGTCTGCCAGGAACTGCTGCAGCGCCAGGCGAACCACCTCAGATCGCTTGCGCCCCATACGTCTTGCCACACGCTCAAGCTTGTTGGCCAGCACAACCGGCATCCGCAGGGTTAACTGCCGCTCCATCAGGATTCCTCCCCTCGCAATCTAATGTAACGCAAGGCAGTGCAATGATTGACTCCAGGGATGGGTCTCAAAGGATCGCAACCCCGCATCCGGGTGATCGTGCACATGAGGTCCGTGCAGGGGTTCGTGCGACCCACAGAGCTAAGTTGAATTCGAAATGAAGTTGCCCGATAGGATGAGATGGGGATGATACCGTGCCCCTCTTGTGTGCTTGCCTCGGGGATTTCTACCTTAGCGACTGCATGTAGGCAGTGAATTCCGCGTCAAACTGAGCGAACGGACGACCAAACGCCTTCTCGAACGCAACAAGCCAGTCAACTTGCTCAGAAATTGCTTGGTAGAATACCGTGAGAGAAGTGGGACCCTCCGCAGCTAGCGGAAGAAAGCAAGTGCCAAGATTTGATACAAGTCTCCTTCAAGTACCGTTGCCCATGCGTTCCATCCAGTTGCGCTGTTCATTTCAGAGAGGGCTGTGAAGACACTGGCACGTCGCCGTGCAGAGTCGATAATGTATCGGTCAACATCCTCTCTCCGCAAGGTCCTCATCTCCATCGCTCCCAGATAGCCGATGAACTCAGCCGTCCCTTCTGTGATCCAGCGCGGAAGACTAGTCCGGGCCGATCCGGGATTGACAAACTCGAACTGCCAAGTGTGGAGAAGCTCATGTACAAAGATTTTCGCGAAGTCGCACCCCGGACCATGGACTCGGCTATCGAAACAGGGATGGTCCATCGTGTACCACACTTCGCCCGACGATGCCACTGCCGCGGATGAACCCAGACGGTCAGCAACCTCTGCCGGCACACTTTTCATCTGCATGAACGCCTGCCTTCTATCCTCCTGGGTTGCATAGACGTAGATAGTAGCTGAAGCGAATTTAGGCCGCCCGAGCACTTTGGCGAAAAACGGCTGCACCTGCGGCACGAATCGGCGGAAGGCTTCCTGATGGGCTGCTGCAACGTTCGGCCCGAAGACGAGCCTAATTTCGACCGGCGCTTGGGCGTGGACTACACTGCTGAAGTTCAAGCCGCTGAACACCAGGCTTGTTACGCACGCGAGAACAAACCGAGCTATTCTCCCGCGAGAGCGGCGCGTTTGGTCGATTCTAGCTGGCAGGATCATCACCCCTGCTGACGATGCCCG
>JANONS010000315.1:0-5413 GCA_031420915.1 Armatimonadota bacterium | reverse complement strand
GAAGGGATCTCGTGGCCGGGGGCCACCCAGGCCACCCGGCGTCCCCGCTCCGAGATCAGCATCAGGGGCGGGCGCTGTTCCGTCACTTCGACCACCGTCCCCACGGCGTCGACCACCGCGTAGCCTCGCTCGTACGGCACGACCGCCACCGACACGCGCTCGCGCACCTGGATGCGGACTGTATACGGAGGGCGCACACGGACCCGGGCTGAGGCAATCCGGGGGTGAGTGGCCAGGCGGCGGGCGACCTCCTGCGCGTTCACCGTGAAGACGGACTGCGCTCCCGGCGACAGACCGGACGCGGCGCGCACGTCATCGGGGGTCAGCGTGCGGGCGCCCTCCACCTCAATGGACCGCAGCGTGAAGAGTGCGGAACCCGGCAGGCTGGCCGCGGCCAGCAGGAAGGCCATGAGGATGGCGAAGCGCAGGTCAGAACTCCCCCAGCAAGGCGATTTCGAGCTCCAGTTCGCGCCCCGAGGACTGACGCACCCGCTGCCGGATCTGTTCGATCAGCGCCAGGACGTCGGATGCGGTGGCGCGATCGCGGTTGACGATGTAGTTGGCGTGAATGTCGGAGACCACCGCGTCTCCCACGGACAGCCCCTTCGCCCCCGCAGCGTCAATCAGCCGTCCTGCGTGGTCTCCGTCGGGGTTGCGGAACACGCACCCGGAACTCGGCGGGCCGATCGGCTGCGTGGCGTTCCGCTGGCGCAGCCAGGTCTCCATCCGCTGCCTAACCTCTGCGGGATCGGCGGAGGTCAGGGCCAGCTCTACCTCCAGCACCACGCCCGGCCGGGACTGCAGCACCGAGGTCCGGTAGGTGAACCCCAGGGCGGTTGCATCGAGTGTCTCCTCTCCCGTCGGGGTGAGCACTCGCACCCGCTCGATGATCTCGCTGATGCTGTGGCCGTGAGCACCGGCGTTCATCACCGCGGCGCCGCCGACGCTCGCGGGGATACCCGCGGCGAATTCCAGTCCAGCCAGCCCTCGCCGTGCCGCCTCCTGCGCCAGGTGGGGCAGCCCGTATCCGGCGTCCACCGTGACCCGCGCGCCGTCGAACCGCACGTGGTCGATGCCCTTGCCGACCTTCACGACGACCCCGCGGACTCCCCGATCCGCCACCAGGACGTTCGACCCCTGCCCGAGCGTCACAAAGCCGACACCGCGCTCGAAGAGGAAAGCCGCCGTCTCCCGCAGTTCCTCCGGCGTCCGGGGGATCACCAGGAGGTCGGCGGGTCCGCCGATACGCATGGAGACGTGCTTCCGCAGGGGCTCCCCCGCGCGGACGTCGCGCGCGCGCTGCCGCAGAGCGTCCTCCAGAGAGGCCACCGACCGCGGGCTCACCGGCGGACGCGGGAGCGGGCGCGCAGCCGCCCGACGATCGCATCCGCGGCGGCGTGGATGTCTCCCGCCCCCAGGGTGAGGATGAGATCGCCGGCGCGAGCCTCCCCGGCCACCTGGACGGCCACCTCGTCCGCGGAGGCTACGAAGTGGACCGGCCGCTGGCGGCGGACGGCATCGACGATCAACGCCGCGGTGACCCCGGGGATGGGGGGTTCGTCGGCGGAGTAGATCTCCGTGATGTACACCTCATCCGCATCCCGAAAGGCGCCGGCAAACTGCGCATGGGTCGTCCGCGTGCGCGTGAAGCGGTGCGGCTGGAAGATGGCCAGCACCCGCCGTCCCGGCCAGCACTCGCGCGCGGCCCGCAGGGCCACCGACACCTTGACCGGGTTGTGGGCGTAGTCATCCACCACCAGGATCCCGTCCACGTCGCCCAGAATGGCGAGGCGGCGTTCCACCCCGCGGAAGTCCGCCAGTCCGCGGGCGATGGTGGCAAACGGGATTCCAACCTGCAGGCCGATGGCGGTGGCCGCGAGCGCGTTGGCGATGTTATGGCGGCCCGGGACCTGCAGCGTGAGCTCTCCCACGCGCTTCCCCTTCCGCCGTACGACCGCCCGGCTGCGCACCCCGCTGAGCTCGTGCACCTCCGCCGTCAGGTCCGCCTCCGCAGTCAGGCCGTAGATCAGCGCGGGCACATGCAGGCCATCCGCCATGCTGGCCACGAGAGGATGGTCCGCGCACAGCACCGCGAAGCCGCCGGGCGTGATCCCCTCGAGAAACTGGCGAAAGGTGCGTTCAAGGTGTGCAGGCGAGGCGTAGAAATCGGCGTGATCGGTGAGATCCAGGCTGGTGACAGCCGCCGCCCACGGCGCGACATGCAGCAGCGAGCCGTCGCTCTCATCGACCTCAGCCACTACCCATCCGCCCGCGCCCACGCGCGCGTTGCCGCCCCACTCCAGGACGTCCGCACCGATGAGCGCGGTCGGATCGAGGCCGCCTTCCACCAGCACGGCCGCGGTCATCGCCGCCGTTGTCGTCTTGCCGTGGGTCCCCGCGACCGCGATGGACCGCCCGTCACGCATCACCTGTCCCAGGAGTTCCGCCCGGTGGCGCACCTCGAGCCCCTTCGCATGGGCCGTCAGGAGTTCGGGGGTCTCCGGCCCGACCGCCCGCGAGGCGACGACCAGGTCCACGCCCTCCAGATGCGCGGGACTGTGGCCCAGGTGGATCACGCCCCCGAGCGTCTCCAGACGCCTGGTGGCATCTGAAGCGCGGATGTCGCAGCCGGAGACTTTGGAGCCGCGTGCCAGGAGGAGGTGCGCCAAGGCGCTCATCCCGGCGCCGCCGATCCCGACGAAGTGCATATGCGGCCTGTCTCCCTCCGCACCTGTGCGCGGCCGCACCGGTTGCCCGGCGGCCAGCAGGAGAAGGTCTGCCACGCGCCCGGCGGCATCCGGGCGGGCGATCCTGCGGCTGGCCTCCGCCATCGCGCGGCAGCGAGCGGGGTCGCGGACCAGCGCGATCACTCGCTCGGCCAGTCGGATCCCAGAGAGGTCCGCGTCCGAAATGATCTCCGCGGCGCCGGCCGTCACGAGCAGGCGGGCGTTGGCCTCCTGGTGGGATGCGGTCGCGTGCGGGTACGGCACCAGGATCGCCGGTAGCCCCCAGGCCGCGACCTCCGCCAGCGTGGAGGCGCCGGCTCGGCAGATCACCAGATCCGCGGCGGCGTACGCGTCCCCCACCCGCTCGATGTACGGCACCGCCGCATGCCGCAAGACCGGCGGTCCCACGTGCTCACGGTGGCCGATCTCGCGCTGCACCCACTCCAGGTGCTCGCTGCCCGTCTGATGGAGTACCTGGATGCGTTCGTACATCAAGAGGGTGGCGGCTTCCCCCACCGCACGGTTGAGGCTCAGCGCGCCCTGACTCCCCCCCAGGACGAGGATGGTGAAACGGTCCGGGGCCAGGCCGAACGCTTCGCGCCCACGCAGGCGATCACCCTGGAGGACTGTCGGCCGGATCGGGACCCCCGTGACCACCACGCGATCGGCGGGAAAACCTCTCTGCGCGCCGGAAGGCACCGAGATCGCCCGCGCCCACCGCCCCAGCCAGCGGTTGGCGAGGCCCGGGATCGCGTTCTGCTCCTGCACCACGAGCGGGATCCCCAAGAGGACCGCCGCCAGACCGACCGGCCCGGCCACATAGCCCCCCGTCGCCAGCACCGCCCCGGGCCGCCATCGCCGGAGGAGCCGCATCGCCCGCGCTGTGCCCACGAGGTTCACGAGGAGCGAGGCGACCAGCGAGAGGCCGATCCGGCGGGGCATCGGGCGCGCCGCCACGGTGTCGTACCGCCAGCCCAATTGCGGCAGGATCCGGGCCTCCAGCCGCGTCCCCACGATGAACCGGATCTCCACCCCCGGCACCCTCGACTGGACCACTTCGGCCACCGCCACCCCCGGGTAGAGGTGGCCCCCCGTGCCCCCACCGGTGATCACGAGTCGCATCAGCGCGCCTCCCGCGCAGGGCGGAGCAGGGGCGCCGCATCCACCGCGCGCCGGACACTGTACTGCGAGATGTTCAGCAGGATCCCCACGCCGAGACAGGTCGTGAGCAGCGATGAGCCCCCGAAACTGAGGAACGGGAGCGGGACGCCCGTGATCGGGAGGAGGCCGGAGGCGACGCCGATGTTGAGCATGGCCTGGCCCACGATGCTCGCGGTGATGCCGCCGGCGAGCAGGGTGCCGTACCGGTCCGGGGCGGCCCGCGCAATGCGGAAGCCGCGGACGGCGACGAACGCGAAGAGCAGGATGACGGCGCCCGTCCCCATCAAACCCAGTTCTTCCCCGAGAATCGCGAAGATAAAGTCCGTGTGCCGTTCGGGCAGGTAGAAGAACTTCTGGCGGCTCGCGCCGAGGCCAAGGCCGAGGAGCCCGCCCGATCCCAGCGCCAGCAGCGACTGGATAATGTGAAAGCCGCTCCCGCGCGGATCCCGCCAGGGGTCCAGAAACGCGAGCAGGCGCCGCACACGGTAGGCCTCCCACACCGTCACCAGCGCCAGGGGCGGCAGCGCCGCCAGCCCGAGCCCCGCGAGGTGCCAGAGGCTGGCGCCGCCGAGGAAGAGCATGACCGCGGCCAGCCCTCCCAACATCATCGCCGAGCCCATGTCAGGCTGCAGCACGAGCAGGCCGAAGAGCCCCCCCGTCACCAGGAGCGGCGGCCACACCGTCGCGATCCGCCGCACGGCCACGCCACGGTTGGTCAGGTAGTTCGCCAAGTACAGCACCAGGACGAGTTTGGCGGCCTCGGCTGGCTGAAAGTTCAGGGGGCCGAGCGTGATCCAGCGGCGCGCCCCTCCGGCCATCCGCCCGACGCCGGGGACCAGGACTGCTACGAGGGCGACCGCCACCAGCAGTAGCAGCACGGGCGTCGCCCGCCTCAGCCGCTCGTAGTGGATGGTGAGCGCCACCGACATCGCCCCCAGGCCGAGGAGGGTCCACAGCAACTGACGTTTGAGGAAGAAGGCGCTGTCGCCGAATCGGTCCAGCGCGACAATCGCGCTGGCGCTGTAGATCATCACGATGCCGAGGCTCAAGAGGGCGACGACGGCGATGAAGAGGGAAACGTCTGGGGTGCGGCGGGGTACGGCGTCCATGAGTCCGATTATTCAGTTGGTTCTAACTTGGCCCCGGCGGGCGCGAACTCCTCTGCCAGCGCGCGGAATCGGTCGCCGCGTTCGCGATAATCCGCAAACTGGTCGAAGGACTCGCACCCCGGCGAGAGAAGCACCGCATCTCCTGCGACCGCCAGCCGCCGCGCCCCAGCCATCGCGCCCTCCAGCGTCCCCGCCATGAGGACGGCGGGCCGCCTCGCCGGAGGGACGGCCGCCAGGGCATCGGCGAGCACGGTTGCCGTCGACCCGATCAAAAGCGCCGCTTTGCATCGCCCAGAGGCGGCCACCGCATCAACCATCGGCCGGAAGTCGTCCGGGGTCGCGCCCCGCCGGAGGCCGCCGGCGATCAGCAGGAATGGCCGGGCGAGGCTCTGGATGGCCGTGGCCGCCGCCGTCGGG
>JANONS010000314.1:0-6409 GCA_031420915.1 Armatimonadota bacterium | reverse complement strand
CCCACTGGTGGGCGTGGCCGAACTGTCATTCGCGGGAGCGTGAGCGGCCGAGGGAACGCCCCCCCCGGCTGCTCTTCCCCGCGCAACCACATCCGAGGCGGGCACCTATGGTCTCGGACTCGGATGTCGATGCAGTGGACTGACCCCCCTGAACCGGCGCGGGCTGGCTATCCCCCCGGAGCCGGCGCCAAAGGAAGGCCGGCGGCGGATTCAGGTGACGGAGTGTGGGTTAATACGGCAGCCAGGAGAGGATGAGCGTGAAGGCGCTCACCAGGACGAGCACCAACCAGTCGAGATCCTCAAACCAGTCCAGCGAATCCAATACCATCCCTACATGCACAAAACGCGGGAATTTTAGGCGGGATCTTGTCAGGTCTTCTCGGCTCGCGCCGGGTAAACCCCAGGGCGGTCGCCTCCGTCAGGTGTAGGCGGAGGGATCTCATGACTGGCATCACACGCTCTGCCCGATGGCTCGTCGTTCTTGGCAACGTCGCGCTGCTCAGCGGCCTCTGGTGGGACGCGCGGCTGCACCGCCTTGATCCTGACCTGGCGATGCGAGAGGGGGTGTTCACCTTGGGCAATCCCGGGCACGCGCTCTTCATCGGTGGCGTGGCCCTCATCGTGATCGGCACGATCTTTCTCCTGTTGGATCAGATGGTCCGCCGGCCCGGCAACTCCTTGACGCGGCGCGCGATCGCTATGCTGGCCGCCACGACGCTGGTGGGGTTGTCCGTCGTGACGTTCACCGCAGCCGTCTCCGGGCAGGATGGCGGCCACCACGAGCACGGCGGGACGGCCGGCGGTGCCACGGCTGAGCAGAAGGCGGCGGCAGCGAAACTGCTGGCTGACGTGAAAGCGGGGATCGCTCGCCATGCCAGCCTTGGCGAAGCTCGGGCGGACGGATACATTCAGACGACGCCGTTCCGGTTTCTCATCTGGGGGCCAGCGCACTTCTCCAACTACGCCTACAACCGCGACGGGCGCGTGCTCGACCCCGAGCGACCGGAGACTCTGGTCTACATGAAGCTCCCGAGGGGTGAGATGGTCCTGCTGGGGGCGATGTTCGTCGCCCGGAAGGGCGAAGGCCCCCGCCCCGGCGGTCCGCTCACCGAGTGGCACGCGCACGACAACCTCTGCATCACCAGCACGGGAACCGTGGCGCTGGCGACGGGCCCGGGGCAGTGTCCGCAGGGCGCGTTCTTCGTCGGTGAGGCGGTCGAGATGATGCACGTGTGGATCTTCGATAACCCGGATGGCCCCTACGCGCACAGTCTCTCGCCACAGGCGATTCAGGCCGCGGCCCGCCAGCTTGCAGGAGGTAGGTGAAGGAGATGAGCAGATTCCCGAATATCTTCTCCATGCTTCTGAGGGTCACGGCTGTCATGATCACCATCGCGCTGCTGATGTTCTCGGGCGCCGCGCTGGCGGTGGCGGTCGCGCAGGGGAGTGGGCACGGGCAGCACGGCGACACTACCACAGTAGCAACCGCGGAGCAGCAGAGGGCGGCGGCCGAACTCGTCGCCAGCGTCAAAGCCGGCATCGCTCGCTATGCGCAGGTGACCGCGGGCGAGGCCGACGGGTACCGGCAGAA
This sequence comes from Armatimonadota bacterium, assembly GCA_031420915.1. GTDB lineage: Bacteria > Sysuimicrobiota > Sysuimicrobiia > Sysuimicrobiales > Humicultoraceae > JANONS01. The sequence continues at coordinate 4,818 of JANONS010000314.1, read as the reverse complement.
CAAGCCCTTTCGGTTCGGAACCTGGGGTCCCGCGCACTACAGCAATCGGACGAATGGCCTCGACGGCCGTATGCTCGACCCCCAGCGACCGGAAGGACTCGTCTATCTGAAGCTGGAGACGGGCGAGACGGTTCTGCTCGGCGCGCTGTTCAGGGCCCCCAAGGGCCAGGGTCCTCGCCCCGGCGGACCGTTGACGGAGTGGCACAGCCACGAGTGCGTCACCGGCATGGGTAATGCGGCCCGATCCGTGAATGGGCAGTGCCCGCCGGGGACCACTCTCGTCCCAGCAGCGGGAGAGATGCTCCACGTGTGGGCCTTCGACAACCCTGACGGACCGTTCGCACATGGCCTCACCAATCAAGCCATACAGGCCGCCGTCAGGCAGTTCTCGCGCGCACGTTGAGGTATGAACTAAGCGCTTGACCAGAGGTGTGTCCGACGAACATTACCCTTTAGACCGCTGCTCCACGAAGTTGACGCGCAGGTTCATGAGCAACGTATCGAGTTCGCGGCGTTCAGCGTCCCCCACCTTGCCGCGGATGAGATCCACCAGCGCCGCCGCCGCGTCGATGGCCAGTTGCGCATCGTCCAGACGGCGCTCGATCTTCTTGCTCACCGGGTTCGGGATCAGCCCCATCGCCTCCCAGGCCTTGGAGGCGAGCAGGCTCACACAGGTGAGCACCACGGCGGCGGTATCGATCTCGTCGGGAGCTGGCGGGGATTCTTCCGGCATCTAGCCTCCTCCGCTCGACGCCGCTTCCGCGGGCAGCGGCTTCATCACCTGCAGGATGATCACCGTTCCCACCACGGCCGCGGCAACCAAGTCGAGACGCGTATCCGGATAGACCAGCAGCAGGCCGGCTCCGACGAGGAGCGCGCGTTCCAGCCAGGTGGTGCGCCGGAGCAGCCAGCCGCTGGCCCCCGCCGCCAGGGCTGCCAGCCCGATGACCGCCGTCAGGGTGACCTTAGCGACGTCCGTCCACACCTTCGTCTCCAGCAGCAGGCCGAGCCCCGCCGGATGCACCGTAAACATGAAGGGCACCACGAACGCCGGCAGGGTATACTTCCAGGCCTGCAGCATCGTCTTGAACGCATTCCCTCCGGTCAGCGCCGCGGCGGCCATCGGCGAGAGGCCGACCGGCGGCGAGACCTCTGAGAGGACCGCGTAGTAGAAGATAAACATGTGCGAGGCGAGTTCGGAGACGCCGAGGCGCGTCAGGGCCGGAGCCACCATGACCGCGGCGATGATGTAGGTCGCGGTGATCGGCAGGGCCAGGCCCAAGACCCACAGGGCGATAGCGGCGAAGACCAGCGTGAGCAGCAGGTTGCCCCCCGCCGCGGAGACGATGATGTCCGCGATCTTCAAGCCCAGGCCGGTGAGGTTGGTGACGCCGACGATGATCCCGGCTGCCGCCGTCGTCACGGCCACGCTCAGCACCTGACGGCTGCCGTTCGCCAGCGCCGCCACGCCCTTGTCCGTGTTGAGGGCGATCTTGCCGATGCCCAGGCGGCGCGTGAGAGCGGCCACCAGGAAGAACGCCGCCACGACCGCCCAGACGACCGCGGAGGTCAGAGAGAGGGCCTCGCGCCGGAGGATCACCCACACCAGTCCAGTCGCGACCACGGCGACGATGAGCCATGGCCAGGCCGGATGGCTTCTCTGCATCGGCGCGCCCACTACCAGCGCGGTCTCGCGGCGGACGAACGAGGTGAGGAGCGCAATGATGGTCGCCCACAGAACCGCGTTGATGGCGGTGAAGCCCCAGATCATGAAGAGCGGAATCACGACCAGCGAGCTGAGGAAGTACCCGTACCGCAGGACCAGACGGATCGGGTTCTCCGTGGCGATCTCCACCCGCCGCAGGTTGAGGCGGCGGGCGTCCAGTTCGATCATGAAGAAGATGGCGAGGTAGTAGAGGACGGTGGGGATGATCGCCATCTTCATGACCTGCAGATAGGAGATCCTCAGGATCTCGGCGATGATGAAGGCGGCCGCCCCCAGGATCGGCGGCGAGATCACCGCGCCGATGCCGCCCGCGGAGAGCAGGCCGCCGGCCGACTCCCGGTCGTACCCCGCCCGTTTGAGCAGCGGATAGGCGATCGCGCCGACCGTCACGGTGGTGGCCACGCCGCTCCCCGACGGACCCCCCAGCAGGAAGGACGCCACGGTGACCGCTTGTCCCGCGCCTGTCCGCCGGCGGCCGGTGAGCGCGAGAGCGAGATCCACGAAGAACTTCCCCGCGCCCGACTGCTCCAGGAAGGACCCGTAGATGGTGAAGAGGATGATAAAGGTGGCCGAGACCTCCAGCGGCACCCCGAAGATCCCTTCCAGGGTCATGTAGAGCTGCCCGACGACGCGCGCCAGATCGTAGCCGCGGTGAGTGAACGGCGGCGGCAGCGAGGGTCCGACGAAGGCATAGACCAGGAAGGCGACCACCAGGATCAATAACGCGTTCCCGACCGTCCGGCGGGTGGCTTCCAGGACCAGCAGGATCGTAATCGTTCCAAAAAGGAGATCCCACCGCGTCGGGATGACCGTCCGGTAGATGAACGCATCAAAGTCGATGAAGACGTACCCGAGCGCAATGACCGTCAGAAGGGCCAGCCCTACGTCCGCGGGCGTGATGCGCGCCCAGCTGACCTTCCGGCCGGGATAGAGCAGGAAGGTCAAGATGAGGACGAAGAGCAGGTGGATCGTCAGGTGGATCTGCCGGATGAAGGTGGCCTGGGCCGCATACAGGTGGTAGAGACTCATCAGGACGAGGGCAGCGGTGATGAGCCAGCCGGCGGTCCCGCCGAGGTGACGGGTTTTCCCCTCAAACGTCTCAACGAGTTCTTCGAGCTCTTCCTGAGACTTTGGGAGGGTGGCCTCGACGTCTTGAGCCATCAAGGCGCCCGGCCGATCAGCCACCTCTGCAGGCGGGCCTCGCGGCGGATGGTCACGCGGAGCCCTGTGCCGGTCCCGGCGCGGTACAGCGGGACCTCGGTCTGGCCAACCTGAAGGACGGGATGGCCTCGCTCGCCGACCCGCAGGGGGAGGACCTCCAGGACAACGCCGGAGGCGGGGGCCGTCAGCCTGTCGCCGTCGCGCCGGTAGGGGGGCGCGAGGCGGTGATATTCAAGCACCGCCTCGCGTGTGCTGCTGACCTCCTTGAGATGAAGGCGACCACCCCGCACCGTGAACCGCTCCCAGGTGGGTGCCAGATAGACCGAGTTGGTGTAGTGGAGCACGACCTCCGATCCGTCCGATACGGGCACCCGCCAGAGTGCCGCGCCCGCTTCATCCGAGACCACCAGCATGCCGGACGGCCAGGCCAGGCCCGCAGCCACGAGCCCCGCGCCTATCAGGACGAGCGCCCGCACCGTCGGCCCCTAGAAGCCTTCGATCCCCCGCTCCCTGAAGTAGCGGGCCGCCCCGGGGTGGAAGGGCAAAGGCGATCGGCCGGCCAGCCCGACCACGGTGATATTCGCGGCCTCGGGGTGGACCTGGGCCAGCTCGGGGCGTTTCTCGTAGAGGAGTCTGGTGATCTGATAGGCGAGGTCGGTATCGAAGTCTTTGTGCACAACGAGCAGGTTCACTGTGCCAACGGTCGGCACGTTGGCCGGCAGCCCCAAGTAGTACTCTTTTGCGATTGTTGCCCTGAAGTAGAGGGTGCCGTACTTCTTCTGCAACGCGGGGAGGAGAGAGTCAAGCGGGATGAGCTTGATCCGGAGTCCAGGCGCAGTCGCCAGCTCCAAGACTGCCGAGGTGGGCAGCCCCCCGCTCCAGAAGAAGGCATCGATCTTCCTATCGCGCAGCGCGTCGACCGACGGGGCCACCCCCAGCCGGTCCTTGCGGATATCCCGCTCGTGGTCGAGCCCCGCAGCCTCGATGAGGCGCAGGGCCGTCACCTCCGTCCCGCTGCCCGGCGAGCCCACGGAGACGCGCTTCCCCCGCAGATCGGCGATCGTATTGATGCCTGTGCCCTCGACCGTGACCAGGTGGTTGAAGTTGTTGTATAGAGGGGACAGGGTGACGGCGGGCACGGGGCTACCCCTGAACGCCTCCTGGCCCTTGAAGGCGTCGAACGCGGTATCCGCCAGCGTCATGGCGATATCCGCACGTTTCGCCCCGATCAGCCGCATGTTGTCCACGGAGGCCGATGTCACCTCTGAGGTCGCCTCGACACCGGGGATGTTCAGGGAGATCAATTTCGCCAGGCCGCCACCGAGGATGAAATAGACCCCTCCGGTACCTCCCGTCACGATGGAGAGGCGAACCCGGGGCGCGGCCGAGGCCGGCGCGAACGGGCCGACGAGGAGTGCGGCCGCCACGGACAGGACCGCAGCAAGCCTCCAGAACAGGGTTCTCACGTCAAATCCCTCCTTTTTGATGTCTTTCTGAAGACACACTTATCATGGAGAAAGGATGACGGTGGTATCGTTCTTGCCTGGGCGTCCGGAATCCTTGCCGCACCGCGCTGGTGGCGTAGGTGCCCTGGGCGAGGGTCCTTCTAGGCGGGGACCGCCGGCTTCGGGCCGAAGAGGTGAGCGAAGACGTTGGTGCCCATGCCAGCCACAGTCATACAGTCAGCGAAAGAGTGACCGACCCCATGCAGTAGCTGGAATTGGACAGGGGAAGCGAAACCGCGGACTGCCGCCGTCTGATTCATGGCCGCGACCCACCGTTGCGCGCGTTCCAGCCGGTGGGTGCCCTGGTGCGTGTCGACCTTCGGATCCTGATTGAGGTGGACGCCGCGGACTACATCCTGCTCACCGACAAGCACAAGGCAGGGGACGCGGAGGCACCGCTCGGGTTCGAAGGAAACGCGCGGCAGG
>JANONS010000313.1:0-7640 GCA_031420915.1 Armatimonadota bacterium | reverse complement strand
CATCTCGACCGGCTGCAGCCCGGGGATCACATCCGCGTGGTCACAGGGAGGCGCACGTACACGTACGCGGTGAAGCGAAAGGAACGGGTGAGGCCGGCTCAGACGCACGTCCTGCAGGCGGGGCCCGGCATCCGGCGCCTCGTGCTGGTGACCTGCGAGCCCAGGTACAGCGCGCGCTATCGGCTGCTGGTGGTTGCGGTGCCGGTGGCCGATGCTGAAGAGTGAGGAGGTAGCGGGTATGTATGGAGGCCTGCCATTTACCGGATTCAGTTACCTGCTCTACGCCGTTGTGGGGCTTGCCATGGTCGCCTCAGGCGTGGTGATGCGCTGGTGGACGCGGTGGCGTCCGGCGCGCCGGACACGGCCTCACTGAGGAGCTGCCAGACCCTGGGGTCCTCGCCGCCGAGCCGCCAGGCCGCCAGGCCGGCCAGGCCGAAGCGGCGGACCAGATCGAGCTTGTAGGCGAGGCTGTCGGCGTCTTCGAACCAGACGACGACACGGCGGCCGTCCGCATCGTATTCGAACCACGGTGAGCGGGCCTGCGGATCCCATCGGATCTCAGCCCCATGCTCCCGCGCGATCGCATCGAGTTCATCCCACATCCTGCTCGTCCCCGCGCCCGCGGCCCACTCGTACCCATACAGCGCCACGCCCAGCTGCAGCCGCGCGGGGGGAATCTGTGCGGCCGCGTACCGGACAACCTGTTCCACCCATGGCAGCGGGGCCACCGGGCCCGGTTCGCTGGTTTCCCAGGAGTAGTCGTAGGCCATCACCCGGACGAGATCGGCCACCGCACCGATGGCCGCGTAGTCCAGGGCGGCCGACCCATTGCCCCCGCCGGGCTCGCCGGTCTTTGGCTGAAGGGTCACCGCCAGCAGCCGCCCCTCGGCGTGGAGGAGGTCAGCCAGGTCGCGGATGAAGACGGTAAAGGCCCCGCGCAGATCAGCGGGCATGTTCTCGTAGTTGACGTCGATCCCGTCGTACCCGCGCGCCCGCACGGTGTCGAGGATTGCGGCCACGTGGCGGGCACGGCGCTCTGGATCGCCGAGCACGCTCGCGGCCAAGGCGGGGTCCTTGTGATTGGTTTGGGGGTGGGCGTTGCTGATCGTCGGCAGGAGGGGGATCCCCAGGGCACGAATGGTGGCGACGAATTCGGGGGCGTCCGCGTTCGGCAGCGGCCGCAGCGTCCCGTCGGGCCCGAAGACGTACCAGTACGGGGAAACGCTGGTCGCGACCCCGGGATGCTGCTGCAGCGCCTGCAGCCCGCGGGTCTGATCCCACCAGGCGATCCAGGGGGAGAACATCACGGGCGCGGGCGGGCTCCCCTGGAGGACTGACCCGGCAAGCACCGTCACCAGGAGGGCGAGGGAAAGGGATCGGAGCGGCCGCATCGCGACGTTGGCCTTTGGCAGTCCGGCCGGCTGATCGCCACCGCGTCAGCCCCGTAACTTTGCGCCCCCGCCTCGCGGCGGGTTTGCCCTTTCATGGCCAGCCCGCGGGCCGGCCTATATCAGCGACACATTCGGATATGCCCCGTCTGACGGGGGAATAGACCGGAGACTGGCACCCTTGGTGGAAAGGAAGCTGAAGAGCTTAATCGAAGCACACGTAGCGGAACGTTTGCCACTCAGTTCGTTCTGCTAACGGGTTTCCAGCGTCACGCCCTGGTAATAGTACTGAAGGATCTCGGGGTAGGTGCGGCCGCGCAGCGCCTGTCCCCGCGCCCCCCACTGGCTCATCCCCACCCCGTGCCCTGAGCCGCGCCCGTGGAACTCCACCGCCGGCGTCTCATCGCCCGTCATCCGCACCGTGAACAGGGTACTGCGCAGGAAGGAGACACCCAGCATCGTCCGCAGGTCGGTGCCCCGGAGGTCGAGCGCTCCGTGGGCACCCGTGATGCGCACGGTCTGAACGCGGCCGGAGGGGGTCGTGGCGATGATGACGATCCCGCTGATGCGCTGCACCGGTCGGCCCGCCCGCTGCACCCTGGTCTCCAGCGTCGGAAGGTCGATCCGGCTCAGCCACTCCCGCGCCGGCGAGTCCTCACCGTAGGGGTCGGGCACCCCGCGCAGGTACGGATAGGCCGAGCCCCACACGAACTCGCTGCTCTCCGTGGCGCCGCCGGAATCGGTGTGGTAGACGGCCAGGATCGGACGGCCCGCAAACGTCATGACCAGATCGCGTGTCGCTTCCACCGCTGCCGTCGTCCGCGGGTCCTCCGCCGTGATCCCGCCATAGGCCTGGGAATCCGTGGTGGCCCGCAGGTCATACCCTTCGGCGGCGAAACGGCCCAGGTTCTGCAACGCGTAGGTCCGTGCCGCCACCGCCTGCGCCCGGAGTGCTTCCGGGGAGAACCGCGGATCCATCTCCATCTTGATGACGCCGTAGAGATACTCCTCCAGGTCCAGCTCGTTGATCGCCGTGAGTTTGCCCGAGGGCGTGCGGCGGATCTCGATCAGCCCCCGGTACCGGCGGAGGCCCACCTGCAGCGGCCCGGCGGCGCGGAGGCGGACCACCGGTCCGAACCGGTTGATCCCCCCATCGATTCCCTGGGAGTGAGACCGGAACTCGTAGGCCCCAGCGGCTAATGTCTGGACGGCCTGGGTCGCGACGTCGCCCGCTTCGATCGACCCCTCGGACTGGACCAGGATGCCGTCCTGATTGATGAGGATCCCGATGCGGACGGTCTGCGATGCGGAGGACTGCGCCGCGTGGGCGGGGGCCAGCGCCGCGAACAGGACGAGGACCAGGACGCGCCGCCACATCGGTGGTGCGTCGTCTACCACAGATTCGCCTGCCCCCGCTCCGGCGGTGTGAGGCTGAGGTGGTCATAGGCGGCGGCCGTCGCCTTTCGCCCACCAGGAGTGCGGGAGAGGAATCCCCGCTTGAGCAGGAACGGCTCGACGACTTCCTCCAGCGTCTGCGCCTCTTCGTTGAGGGTGGCGGCCAGGGCATCGATCCCCACCGGCCCCCCGCCGTAGATGTCGATCAGCGCCCGCAGGAGTCCGCGATCGAGCCCGTCCAGCCCGGCCGTGTCCACCCCTTCGAAGTCGAGCGCCTGGCGGGCCACCTCCCCGGTGATCTTCCCGTCGGCACGCACCTGCGCGAAATCCCGCACGCGCCGCAGTAGCCGGTTGGCGATCCGAGGCGTCCCGCGGGCGCGACGGGCGATCTCCCCCGCCCCCTCCTCCGTGATGGCGACCTCCAGAATCGCCGCCGACCGCACCACCACGCGCTGCAGATCGTCCACCGGGAAGAAGTCGAGGTGGTGCACGATACCAAAGCGCTCGCGCAGCGGTGAGGAGAGCAGGCCCGCCCGCGTCGTGGCGCCCGCCAGGGTGAATGGCTTCAACTTGTAGCGCAGCGTGCGTGCGTGCACGCCTTTGTCGATGACGAAGTTGACGCAGAAATCCTCCATCGCCGGATAGAGCAGTTCCTCCACGACGCGGGGCAGGCGGTGGATCTCATCGATGAAGAGGATGTCCCCCCGGTCCAAATTTGTGAGGATCCCCATGAGATCCCCGCCGCGCTCCAGCGCGGGCCCGGAGGTGGGGACGAAGGTGCCCCCCATCTCATTCGCCACCACGCCCGCCACCGTCGTCTTGCCGAGCCCCGGCGGCCCGTGCAGCAGGATGTGGTCGACGGGCTCTCCCCGCTCCTTCGCGGCCTGAATGCTGATCCGCAACCCCTCGAACACCTTCGCCTGGCCGATGCACTCATCCAGCCGCTGAGGGCGGAGGCTGCGGATGAAGTGCTCCTCTTCGGCGCTGGTCTCAGGGGTGATAGGTTCGCGGCTCATCGTTCGCTCCTAGCCGGCCTGTGTTGCCGCCTCGTTCGGGGCCGTCGCCTGCCGTTCGGCGCGATAGACCTCCTGGAACAGTTCCTCGGCGCTGCCGATCGTCGGGTTGCGTTTCAATGCCTCCTCCACCATTCGACGCGCCTCCGCCTGACGGTGGCCGAGCTGCCTGGTCAGCACCTCCAGGACCTCCGTGCGGAAATCCTCGGCGGGCGGAGGCGGCTCCGCTGCCATCTCCTGCAGCAACGCGTACTTCGCCATCTTCCCGTGGAGGGCGGCCACAATCTTCTCGGCGGTGCGCTCGCCGATGCCGGGCAGCCGGCGTAAGAAGCCGACATCCTTCCGTTCGATGGCGTCCGCGATGATGTGCACCGGCTGGCTGATCGCTTTCACCGCCTTGGTCGGTCCCACCCCGTCTACCGTAATGAACCGCTCGAAGAACTCCTGTTCCACCTCACGGAGGAAACCGACGAGCAGCGGCTTCGGCTGGTTCGCCGTCACGTGGTGGGAGATGAACAGGGCAATCTCCCCGTCCTCGTCCGGGGCCGTGTGCATCGCCCGCGCGACCACCGCCGGCAGGTGCACCTCATAGCCCACGCCGGCGGCCTCGACGACGACCGTCTCGTCGGTGCGGCGCAGGACCCGGCCGCGGAGGTAGGCGATCACGCGGGCATCCTTGCCACGGGCCGGGCGACCGAGGACTTGAGCGGTATGCCCCGTCGGGAGAGCGCGGTCATCGCCAGGGCGGACGCATCGGCGGCGTGCGAATCGGGTAGCGTCTTCAGGGACAGGAGGAGGGCCACCATCGCCTGCACCTGCGCCTTGCTCGCCCGCCCCGAGCCCGTGAGCGCCCGCTTCACCGCGGCCGGCGCGAGGGCCTCGACGGACAGCGCGGCCTGGGCCGCAGTGAGGTAGATGACGCCGCGGACATGGGCCAGGAGGAGTGCTGTGCGAGGAAACGTCGGGTGGGTGAAGAGGTCTTCCACCACAACCAGGTCGGGCTCGAACTCCCCGATGATGTCCAGGACTCCGCGGTGAATCTCCTCCAGACGCGGGAGCAGGTCGTCGGCCGACGCGCGCACCAGCCCCAGTCCCCGGAGGCGGCAGCCGGTGCGGTCGCCCTGAATGACGCTGTAACCGGTGGCGCGAAGGCCGGGATCGATGCCGAGTGCGATGACCATGCGACGTCGCGCCAGCCTGGGGGCCGCGCCTCCGAACCGATGTTCGTCGGTCCGGCTCAGCCTACCTGCTGGAGGATCTCCTCGGGGATGTCAAAGTTAGCATACGCCTGTTGCACGTCGTCGTGCTCCTCCAGCGCCTCCATCAGGTGGAGGACCTGGTGGGCTTCCTTCCCTTCCAGGCGCACGGTCGTGCGAGGGACCATCGTCACCTCTGCCGAGACGATGGGCATCGAGCGCCCCTCTAACGCCTGACGCACGCGGTACAGGTCTTCAGGAGCGGACGTGATCTCGTAGGTATCCTCCGCGGTCCTGATATCCTCGGCGCCGGCTTCCAGCGCCACCAGCATGAGATCATCTTCGGCGGCCGCCTCGCGGCTGACGAGGATCTGCCCCTTCTTGTCAAACATCCAGGCCACCGAGCCCACCTCGCCGAAGCGGCCCCCGTGCTTCGTGAAAATCGACCGCACCTCGCTGGCCGTGCGGTTGCGGTTGTCGGTCAGGGCCTCCACCAGCACGGCCACACCCCCCTGCGCGTACCCTTCGTAGGTCACCACCTCGAGCGCGATCTCCCCGCCTTCGCCGGTACCGTGCTGGATCGCCCGCTGGATGTTATCGTTGGGCATCCCCGATTCGCGGGCGCGGTCGATGGCCGTCCGCAGGCGGACGTTGCCGTCCGGGTTGCCCCCGCCCTCTTTGGCGGCGACGGTGATCTCCCGGGAGACGCGGCTGAAGAGCTTTCCGCGGACCTGATCCACCTTCTGTTTCTTGATCTTGATGTTGTGCCACTTCGAGTGGCCGGACATGGCTACCTCCGCTGATGGTGAGCACAGACATTATAGCCCATGACGCCTACGAAGAGAGACCGTCGCCGGATCCTTCAGAGCGTCCAGTTCCGGATCCTTGTGCACCAACTTCGCGTGGTGCAGTCTTGCCACCGCGGCAATCAGCGCATCGGCTACGGAGAGGCGGTACGACGCTTTGAGCCTCCCCGCCTGCAACAGTACCTCCTCATCCGGATACACCCACTCAAGCGGCCAGGCTTTCACGAGCGCTAGCAGCCTGATGGCTTCATCTTCGCCTTTTACTCGCATGGCCGTGTAGAAGACCTCCATCAGCGTGATGGAGCAGGCAAGCACCCGAAACCGGCCAGCCCGAGCGCCCCTCAGCAGGCGCCCGATCCTGTCGGCACCTTGCTCGCCTCCCAAGAAGGCCAGGATCGCCGATGTATCGAGGACATAGCGTTCAGCCACGCTGACGCTCGCGCTTGCGATCAGCCAGCAGCGCTGATCGGAGCCCCTTTGAGGTTCCGCGGGCAGCCGCAACGGGATCCTCGGGAACCGGGACGACCCGGATCGTCACCCCATCGTCCACCCATTCCAGCCGCGTCCGCGGCGTGATCCGATGTGCCCGGCGTATCTTGGCCGGCACCACCGTCTGGCCTCTCGCGGTCACTGTGGTTTTCATCCGAACTCACCCCCACGCCCAGTATGCAAGACATTGATCGCAAATACAAGACAAACTGAAAATATGACATGCAATCGAGCAACGCCGACGGCTACGGGCTAACCTCATGTTATGCTGGCGGGGTCCGCGCCACGCCGATACGTGATGCACGCCGATGACTGATGCACCCGCAGATCGGACGTTTGTGTATCGCGCCATCATCCCGCACGCCTCGGAGCCGCGCATCGTCCTCCTGGGGGACGGGGCGCGATGGTCGCTGCCCCACTGGGAGACCACCGAGCGGCGCTCCTTCGCGGCGGCGGAGTACGTCAACCACACGGTGCGCGATCTGCTTGGGGTGGACGTGACCGTGCTGCGCCGCCTTTCCCACGATCCCAAGCCAGTCACCGGCCCCGTCGAGCGGACCTACGTGATGGAAAACCACAGTCTGGATTGGAAGCCTCCCCCGGGAGGCCGCTGGGTCACTAGCGGCGACCTGGATCACCTCACGTTGGCTGTGCCGACGCAGCACGATCTCCTGCTGCGGTGGTTCGCGGAAGCGGAGGAGGGCGTGATCCCTCCCCTCCGGGTTCCCTGGGGCCGGCCCGGATGGTTTCGGACGGCGGCGGATTGGATCCGCACCCGGCTCACCGCCCTCGGCCTGGCCGCCAATGGTTCAATCGAACAGGTGCAGGTGTGGACCATCTCCTGCGTGCTCCGGGTTCCGACGACAGCCGGAGACCTGTACTTCAAAGCTTCCTCACCTGGGTTGTTCGCCCGCGAACCGCTCTTCACGCACTACCTGGCACAGCGCTACCCCGCGCACGTTCCGGAGGTGCTGGCCATCGACGCGGAGCGCTCCTGGATGTTGATGAAGGACTTCGGCGGTACCCGGCTGCGCCACGTCCGGGAGTTTGCGCCGTGGGAGGAGGCCCTGCGCCAGCTCGCCCGGATGCAGGCGGAGTCCGTGGAGCACGTCGACGACCTGCTGGCGGCGGGCTTTCCCGACCGGCGGCTCGACTTCCTGGCGGGACAGATCGACGAAGTGCTGGCCTACGCCGCCGCCATGCCCTCAACGTGGCGCGACGCGCTCTCGCCGGCCGAACTCGACGTCCTCTTCGCGTTGGCGCCGCGGCTCAAGCAGATGTGCAAGGAACTCGCCGGATACCGGGTCCCCCACACGCTGGAGCACGGTGATTGTCACGCGGCGAACATCACCC
>JANONS010000312.1:0-3292 GCA_031420915.1 Armatimonadota bacterium | reverse complement strand
ATGCTGGAGGTCCGGGTCGGGGATCAGCCCCTCAGCGACACGACCACCTACACAGTGGCAACCAACGATTTCATGCTGCGCGGCGGGGACGGGTACGCCATGCTGGCAAGTGGGGAAATTCTCATCACGCCGGCCGGCGGTCCGCTGATGGCCACGGCGGTCATCGAGGCAATCCAGCGGTTACGGACGATCAGCCCGCGGGCGGAGGGCCGCATTACCATTGTGCGCTAGAGGAACCGCCTGGCGATCACATCCGCAGTCGCGGGTCGAGAGCGTCCCGCAGGGCGTCGCCGAAGACGTTGAAGGCCAGGACGGCCAGGCTGATCGCCAGCCCCGGGAAGATCGCCATCCAGGGGGCCCGCTGAACGAAGTCCACCGCCGCCCCGCGCAGCATCAACCCCCAGGCGGGCACGGGCTCCGCCACGCCCAGGCCCAGGAATGAGAGGGACGCCTCCAGCAGGATCGCCTGTCCCAGGAAAGCGGTGAGCATCACCAGGTAGGGGGCCACCACGTTGGGGAACATGTGCCGGAAGATGATCCGCCAGTGCCCCGCTCCGATCGCGCGGGCGGCGTCGATGTAGATCGTCGCGCGGATTGCGAGCGCTTGCGAGCGCACCACTCGCTCCGCCCGAGGGATGAAGGACAGCGCGATGGCCACGATGAGGTTGACGACGCCGGTGCCGATGATCGCCACGATCGCCATCGCCAGGATGATGATCGGGAAGGAGATCAGGACATCCACGAGCCGCTGGAGCACCAGATCGGTCGTCCCGCCGAAATAGGCGCTGATGACGCCGACGACCGCCCCGACGGTGGCGCCGATGACGGAGGAGAAGAAACCGATCAACAGCGCGGTGCGCGCCCCGAAGAGCAGCCGGCTCAGCACATCCCGTCCGAAGGAGTCGGTGCCGAACCAGTGGGCCGGCCCAGGGGGGGTAAACATCGCCCCGAAGTCTGTCGCCACAGGGTTGTAGGGAGCGATCCGGGAGGCAAAGATGCCGACGAGGAGCATCGCCAGGATGAGGAGCGCGCCCGCGGCACCGAGGGGGTAGCGGCGGACAAAACGACGGAACGGGTGCGGACGCGCGGCCAGAAGGCGCGGGACGACCGCCTCCGAGACCACGCCGGCCGCGCTGCGCGCCACTAGCGCCCCTCCCTAGCCATAAGAGATGCGCGGGTCGAGGACGGCATAGACGAGGTCCACCACGAAGTTCGCCAGGATGTAGCCGACCGCGACCAGCAGCATCAGTCCCTGGATCAGCGTGTAATCGCGGTGGTTGATCGCCTCGACGATCAGCTTACCGATCCCGTTCAGGTTGAACACCTGCTCCGTGACCACCAATCCGCCGATGAGAAACGCAAACTCCAGGCCGATGACTGTGACGACCGGCAGCAGCGCGTTCTGCAGGGCGTGACGCCGCAGGATCACGCGCTCCGCCAGCCCTTTCGCCCAGGCGGTGCGGATGTAGTCCTCCCGCAGGACCTCCAGCATCGCCGATCGGGTCATGCGGGTGGCCACCGCGGAGTAGCGATAGCCGACGGCCAGCGCCGGCCAGATCAACTGCGCCAGGTTCGCCGCCGGGTTCACCCACAACGGCGTAAATGTCAGCGGAGGCAACCAGTGGAAGTAGGTGAGGAGGAACAGGATCATCAGGATCCCCAGCCAGAAGGACGGCATAGCCAGCCCCGCGACGCTGAAGACCTGGACCAGGTGATCCACCCAGGTCCCGCGGCGCACGGCCGCCAGGATCCCCAGCGGGATCGCCAGGACCGTGGCGATCAGCGTCGCCATGATGGCCAGCTGGAGGCTCAACGGCAACCTGATGGCGATCTCCTTGGTGACGGGGGCGCCGGTCCACATCGACGTGCCGAAGTCCAGCCGGACCAGCCCCACCATCCAGTCAGCGAACTGGCCCCAGATGGGCTTGTCCAGTCCCAGGCGGGCCCGTTCAGCTTCAATCACATCGTGTGTGACAAAACTCCCTCCCGAGACCAGCCGCAGCTCGACGATGTCCCCGGGTACCACCCGCACAAGCACGAAGATGAGCACGGCCACGGCGATCAACGTGGGGAACATCAACAGGAAGCGTGTGACTACGTAGCGGTTCACGGTGAGGTCAGCGAGGTCCGGGTGTCAGACTCGCCGCCGGCCTGAGACGCGGGTGAGGGGAGTTCCGACGCACCGTGTCGTTCCGAGTGCGGAGGAACTCCCCTCACCGCGCCCTTTAGTCCGACAGCCAGATGTCCTGCAGGTCGGGGTCAAGGTGGTGCGCCACACTGATCTTGTACCCTTGCACTGAACGGGAGTGCCCGATGATACGGTGCCACCAGAGGACGTAGATCATATATGCCTGCTCCGAGAGCACGCGCTGCTCAAACTGGCGGACGATCTTCATGCGCGTCTCGTTATCCTTCACCCGGCTCTGCTGAAAGTACCAGAAGTCTAACTGACGGTCGATGTACCCTCCGACGTTGGCGGCACTGATGTCCGCCGACAGGAACTTGTTCAACTGGATGTCCGGGTCGTCGGTGGGGTCGCAAGTGAAACCCACCGAGGCGTCGTAGTTGCCTCCCCGCTGGTCGGCCACATAGGCACCGGTTTCCTGCACGACGTGCTGGACGTTGAGCCCGATCTGGCGCCACTGATCGACGAGGAAGATCCCCACCGCCTCGTATGGCATCTGGATGCTCCGGTTCTTCAGCGTGAACGAGAACCCCTCGGGGATGCCGGCCTCTCGCAGCAACTTGCGCGCCTCTGCGCGCGCGGCCTCGATGTTGCGCCCGTAGCCGGCCAGCTTGGTCAGTTCAGCCTCGGGGGTACGAAACTCGGAGGTCGGGCTCATGACCCCCCCGACCGGACCGACAAAGGCAATCTGGGACAGGGCCTTGGACCCACCCCACCGGTCGACCCCCAGGGTGAGGGCCCGGCGAAACCGGGCGTCATCGAATGGACGCTTTTTGGTGTTGAAGAAGACGAGGTTGTTGCAGAGCCAGGGACCTTCTTGAACCACAAATCTGTCGCCCAGCGCCCTGACGAGGTCATCGCGCTGCGCGGGCGCCAGCCCGCGGAAATTGACCAGCGCCTGACCGCTCCTCAGCGCGGCAGTATAGATGGCGGTGCTAGTGATGAAGAGCGCGCGGTAGCCGGCGAGGTAGGGCCGGCCAGACACGAAGTAGTCCGGGTTGCGCGTTCCCACCCAGTGCGAGCCGCGCACGTACTCCACGAACCTGAAGGGGCCGGTGCCCATGATGTTGCGCTCGTATGCGCAGCATCGGCGGGCCGACAACGATG
>JANONS010000311.1:0-1881 GCA_031420915.1 Armatimonadota bacterium | reverse complement strand
CGCTACGTCGGTGGGCGTGCCCTGACGTTCGTAAAACACCAGTGCCCGTTCGTACGCAGCCACAGCTGACGGGGTCTGGTCCAGGTAGACGAAGGGCTCGCCGAGGGCAATGTAGGTCTCCGCCAGACGGCGTTCATCCTTAGTCTCCCCAAGCAGTTCCGCGGCGTTCTGGTAGTATCGGACAGCCTCCTCGTGGGCGAACAGGCCCATCGCCTTGCCGGCCGCGTCCAGGGAGTACCGGATCGCCTTCTCCAACCCCTCACCGTGGGGAGCGCGGGTGAAGTGGTGAGCCAGGTCCTCGACGACCGCGTCGGTCCGCCCCGCGTACTGGCGCTCCAGCGTCTCGCCCACTTTCTGATGAAACGTCATCCTCCGGCGCAGACTGAGCTGCTCGTACAGCACTTCTCGGATCAGCGCGTGGACGAAGTCGTACTCCACCTCCCCGGCGTCGCTCTCCTCGCGGATGAGCTGCGCCCGCATCGCCTCCTCGAGTGAGTCTAGCAACTCCTCCTCCTGCTGTTCCCCTACGGCCTGGAGGACCTCGAAGTGGAAGCGGCGGCCGATGATGGCCGCCAGGCTGAGCGCGCGCTGGCATGGCTCCGAGACCCGCTCCAGGCGCCGGCCGATAACATCCTTGATGCTCTGGGGGACATCGATCTCCTCGATCTTCTTGCGCTCCCATCGGCCGTCCTCGCGGTAGATCGCGCCTTCCTCGACCAGCGACTTGAGGACCTCCTCGACGAAGAACGGGTTGCCTTCCGTTTCCCGATAGAGCAGGTCCACGAACTCGTCCGTCACCTCCTGACTCAACTCGAACATCGTCCGGACCATGGCACCGACGCCCTCGCGCGGCAGGCGGCGCAGGCTGACCCGGTTGTAGAGCCGTTCCCGGTTCATCTCCCGCAGGACGTCGCTGAGCGGGTGTTTGCGGTCCAGTTCGACGTCGCGGTAGCTGCCCAGGATCAGGACCCGTTCCCCTCGCAGGGCGCGGGCGAGGTGCTGAAGAAGGGCCAGACTGGCGGCGTCCGCCCAATGCAGGTCCTCCAGAACGAGCACCAGCGGTGTGCGGCGCGCAAGCGTGGTGAGGTACTCGGCGACCGATGCGAATAGCCGCAGGCGCTCCTGGATGGGCTCCAGAGGCGGGCTGGGCTCGACGTCGGGGAGCGTTCTGCGCACCTCGGGGATGAGTTTGACGAACTCCGGCGCCGTCTCACCGAGGTCATCCAGCAGATCGGCTCGCGACATCCCTCGGAAGCGTCCCTGGAACACCTCGATGAACGGGAGATACGGGATGCCCGTCTCCTGCTCGTAGCACCGGCCCACGAGCACGGTGAACCCCCGGAGGCGTCCGTACACCTGCGCCTCCTGCAGCAGGCGCGTCTTGCCGATGCCCGGCTCCCCTTCGACCAGCACAACCTGGCCGTGGCCGGAGGCCGCCAGTTCGATGCTGCTCTTCAGTTCGCGGAGCTCCCCATCCCGTCCGACCAGACGGCTGCGCAGCACTGTCCCCAGCAGGAGCGCGGGACTGACCGGGGGCATCTCCACCGCCTGGGCCATGACGGGCGTCAGTTGCTCGATCGCGTTCAGAACGTCTCTCGCGGAGGCGTAGCGCTCGCCCGGGTCCTTCGCCATCAGTTTCAGGAGAATGCCCTCCAGTTCCGGTGAAACCTGGGCGTTGTACCAGTGGGGCGCCACCGGCGGCACCTGGAGGTGCTGGGAGATGATGGAGATGGGATCGTCTCCGGTGAACGGCGGACGATGCGTGACGAGTTCGTAGAGGACGCATCCGAGAGAGTACAGGTCTGACCGCGCGTCGGCCTCTCCGCGGAGGACCTGCTCCGGCGCCATGTAGGCCACCGTGCCGACGATCATCCCCGCCTG
>JANONS010000310.1:0-6020 GCA_031420915.1 Armatimonadota bacterium | reverse complement strand
TGCTCGTCGTCACGCAGGAGGCACAGCCTCAAGCGACCGTCCGCAGTGAGACGCAGCCGACCGCACTTCGCGCAGAACGGCTGGCTGACCGGGCTGATGAGCCCGAGCGTTCCCGGGGCGCCCGCCAGCCGGTAGGTCCGTGCCGGGTCCTCGCCCGAGAGGTCAAGGGGAGTAAGGGGCCCCAGAGCGGCTTCGATCTTCGCCTTCGTCTCTTCAGACTTCACCACGCCGGCCTCGGCGAAGTCCCCCACGCTGCCAAACGGCATCATCTCGATGAATCGCACCTCCCAGGGGCGCTCCAGGGTGAGGGCGGCCATGGAGACAACATCGTCATCGTTAAATCGGCGCACGACCACGGCGTTCAGTTTGATCGGCGCCAGTCCCGCGGCTGCCGCGGCGGCGATGCCTGCCAGCACCTTTTCCACGCGCCCGCCGCGAGTGATCCGGCGGAACTTCTCAGGATCCATGGTGTCGAGGCTGACGTTGACCCGCCGCAGGCCGCCCTTGGCCAGCGGCGCCGCTAAGTGCTCCAGCAGCAGGCCGTTGGTCGTCATGGCGATGTCTTCGATGCTGCTGATGCCGCTGATCTGCTGGACGAGCTCCACAAGGCCAGGCCGGACTGTCGGCTCCCCGCCCGTCAGGCGCACCTTGGTCACCCCAAGCTCGGCGGCCACCCGGACAAGCAGCAGCAACTCGTCATCCTGCAGCAACTCTTCCGGGGGACGGAAGTCAATGCCCTCGGCCGGCATGCAATAGACGCAGCGAAGGTTGCAGCGATCAGTGAGCGAGATGCGCAGATCCCGGATATCGCGACCGTACTGGTCTCGCATCAGTCCCTCAGATGAACACGACTATCGGAATAGAAGAAATCGGCACAGTGGAACAGTTGCCCCGGTTTGCCACGAGTTGACGCTGTCCGCATCCCGATGCGCTCACGGACCCTAGGGGCAGATGACCAGGAGGCGCATCTCGGTCATCTCTTCGATCGCGTACCGGATCCCCTCGCGGCCGAAGCCGGAGTCCTTGACGCCGCCGTAGGGCATGGTGTCCATGCGCCAGCTCGGGATGTCGTTGAGGATGATGCCGCCCACCTCCAGGCTCTCGAACACGCGAAGGGCATTGGCAAGATTGTTGGTGAAGATGCCTGCTTGGAGCCCATAAGGCGAGTCGTTCACCGCAGCGATGGCTTCTGTCAAATCCTTGAACGGGAACAGGACGATGAGAGGAGCAAAGACTTCCTCGCGGCAGACTTTGGCAGTTGTCTTGACGTCAGTCAGCAGGGTTGGCTCGAAGATGGCACCGCGCGCCGAGCCCCCGCAGAGGACGCGGGCCCCCTCCCTCACGGCCTCCTGAATCCATGCGTGCGTGCGCTCCACGGCCTGTGGGTCAATCATGGGGCCGAGGTCGGTCTCGGGATCGAGCGGATCGCCCAGTTTGAGCTTCCCAATCTCCGCGAGGAGCGCCTCGGTCAGAGGGCTCGCAATGGTTTCATGGACATACACACGCTGCACCGAGATGCAGCTCTGCCCCGCGAAGGAGAATCCGCCGGCGACGATACGCTTCACCGCCCGCTCAAGGGGAGCGTCCGCGTCCACGATCACCCCGGCGTTCCCACCCAGTTCCAGCACGATCCTCTTCTTGCCCGCTTTGGCCTTTATGCGCCAGCCTACCGCCGCGGAACCGGTAAACGAGATCATCTTAAACCGGTCGTCCATGACCAAGCGATCGTAGAGGTCAGGCGCCGTGGCGAAGAGACTGAGGGCCTCGGGCGGCCAGCCGGCCTCCAGGATGAAGTCCGCGGCGCGTAGCATCGTGAGGGGGGTTTTCGACGGGAGCTTGAGGACAATAGGGTTACCACTCGCGATCGCCGGAACGACCTTGTGCATGGCGAGGTTCAGCGGAAAGTTGAAGGGTGTGATGCCCAGAACGGGGCCAATGGGGAACCGCCGGACGATCCCCCACCGCCCCTCCGCACCCTTCGCAAGATCCAGAGGGAGAACCTCTCCGGGCACCCGCTTGGCCTCTTCGGCCCCCGCCGTCACGATGATGAGGCCCCGGCTCACCTCGGCGCGTGCGTCCTTAATAGGCTTGCCAGCTTCCAACGCGATGAGCCGTGATAGTTCCTCGCCGTGCTCTTCGATCTTTCGGGCCAGCGTGTTGAGGATCGACGCGCGCTCGTGGGAGGCTAGTCGACGCGTCACCTCGAAGGAGCGAACCGCACCAGCGACGGCGTCCTCGATCTGCTCGGGTGTGGCCAGGAATGTCCGTCCCACGACCTCCCCCGTGTAGGGGCTGTGCACCTCAAGCGGGAAAGGTGAGACTGTGCGCGAGCCAGCGACGAGAGGCTGGAGTTCAGTTAAGACTTTGATCATCAGGGTTGGCCTCCGTGAACAGAGAGCTTCTGCGAGCCAACTTCCCCGTTCACATGAAGCCCAGCTCGAGCTTCGCCGCCTCGGACATCATGCTTTGGTCCCAGGGCGGATCCACAACCACTTCGACGTCGACATCCTCGACGCCGGGCAAGCTCCATAGCTTGTTTTCAATCTCTCCCTTGATCGCGCCACCCATCCCGCACCCTGGCGCCGTCAGCGTGAATTTCACCTCGACCTTGTTCCCACCCTGGGGCAAAGGCGTGGCCCGACAAAGATACACGAGGCCCAGGTCAACGATGTTGACGGGGATCTCGGGGTCGAAGGTACTCTGCAATTGAGCCCAGGCCAGTTTCTCAACATCGGGCTCCCCTGCCGCAGTGGATGCCGCAGTCTGCGAGGCCGCCGGGCTTGCCTGGCCGATGGCATCGGCGTCCTTGCCCGCGATACGCACCAACTGCCCCCGGTCCGTCATCACCGTATACGTTCCGCCGAGCGCCTGTGTGAGCATCACCACGGTGCCCGCGGGCAGCATGACTTTGTCGCCGAAGGGGATCTCGATCGCTTCGCAGTCGCGGCGAAGCGCTATCTGCTCGTTGGTTTTCATGAGCGGGTTTCTCCCTCGTTTTGCTCAGGATCGGGGTCCTCCTCCGAAAACGTGTGCCCGCACCCGCAGCTGTGTGTCGCCCGGGGATTCCGGAAGAGAAATCTTGCGCCTCCGAACTCCTGACGCACGTCGAGCTGAAGGCCATCCAGGTGGGGCAGGCTCTCGTTGTCCACGACCACGGTGAGCCCTTCGCTCTCGAGCACATGGTCGGACGGCGCCGCAGGATCCGGGTCAAAACCCAGGACATAGCGAAACTGGGTTGCGCTTCCCTCGCAGCCTTCCTTGGTGACCCCCACCCGGAGCGCTGCTGTCGCCGGAAGGTCCTGTTGCCGCATGATCTCCTGTATGGCCTGGCTCGCCAGTGGCGTGAGTGTAATCATGACCCATCTCCTCTCATCTTCGTCCGTCTGTCAGTCGTCGTGCACGTCCGCCATATCGTGATCTGCGCCTCAACGGCCTACTCGGTCGCAACGGTCCCCCGATCCCCATCCAGCGCAGCTCGCAGTGTGTGCCATGCGAGCGTGGCGCATTTGACTCGAGCGGGGAATTCGCGCACGCCTGCAAAGACTACCAGCTTTCCAAGTTCCTGGTAGTCGACTTCTCTGTCCGGCACTCCGGTCACCATCTCATGGAACCGGTCGAAAAGGACCCCCGCTGCAGCCGTTGTCTTGCCTTTTACGCTGGCGGTCATCACCGAGGCCGAGGCTTTGGAGATCGCGCACCCGGAGCCCTGGAAGCCGATGTTTCTAATCACGTCGTCCTCCAGTTGCAGGGAGACACTGATCTGGTCACCGCAGACGGGGTTGTATCCATCCGCTGTCCGGTTCGCTCCTTCCAGCTTCGTAAAGTTGCGCGGCCGGTCATTATGATCGAGGATGACCTGCTGGTAGAGCTCGCTCAGGTCAGACATTAGCGGAACACCCCAATGGCCCTACGGAGCGCCCCGAGAAGGGCGTGTCAACGCCGATGGTCATCCGGCTGCCTCTGCCAGTTTCCGCCGCGGCAACCATTGCGTAATGAGCGCCTCTAGGTGCTTGCGCAGCGGCTCGAGCTTCATTCGCTCGAGGATCTCACGAGCGAAGGCGGAGAGCAAGATATCGCGGGCCGATGTCTCAGCGATGCCGCGGGAGCGCAAGTAGAAGATGGCGTCCTCGTCGATCTGGCCGATGGTTGCCCCATGGGTGCACTTCACATCGTCGGCGTAGATCTCAAGCTGGGGCTTGGTGTCAATCTGCGCTTCATTGGAGAGCAGCAGATTCCGGTTCGTCTGCTTGGCATCGGTCTTCTGAGCGGCCTTGTGCACGACGATCCGACCGTGGAACACGCCCCGCGACTGGCCGTCGAGGATACCATTGTAGAATTGCCGGCTGCCGCAGTGCGGGCTGGCGTGTTCGACCTTCATGTAGTTGTCCATGTGCTGCCGGCCGGTGGCCATAAAGAGGCCGTTGATCAGGCAGTCACCGCCCTCGCCGGCCATGACCGGGTGGATGTTGTTCCGCACCAGCGCCCCGCCGAGCAGCACCGAGTGAGACGCGACGCTGCTGCTCCGACCCTGCTGAACCCGGAGCGTCGAGACGTGGAATGCCTCCGTGCTCTCTCGCTCGATCTGGTAGTGGCTCAACACACTGTTCTCGCCGACCACTACCTCTGTGATCACGTTCGAGAAATGGACGCCACCGCTCAGGGTGAGGTAGTCCTCCACAACGGTCGCCTGGCTGCCGTCGCCCGCTATGATCAGGTTGCGCGGGTGGGTGATGGTCGGGACGGGTGCGCTCGTGACGTAGAGCAGGTAGATCGGTTCTTCGAGCACCGTCCCCCGGGCGATGCGCACGAATGCCCCGTCTTCCATGAACCCGGTATTGAGGGCACAAAAACCGTCGTGTTGGTAATCGGCATAGCGGGCCAGATACGGCTCCAGCAAACCCGGGGCGTCGGTGAGGGTTTGGGCGAGGCTGCCGATCTGCACACCCTCCGATAGCGGCCGCAGCCAGGAAATCGCCGGCGCGTAGCGGCCGTTCACGAACACGAGCTGGCTGCATACTGAACCCGAGAATCGGAATGGCTCAAGCGCTTGGGGCCCTAGTTCGACACGGCCGTCCCGGGGAAGGCTGAAGGATGTCTCAGCGATCGCGGCCACGTTCGTGAACCGCCAGTCCTCCTCACGGGGGGTCGGGAACCCGAGCTCGGAGAAGCGGGCGATGGCCCCCCGGCGGATCGAGCGCAGCCAGCCTGCTCCATTCCCGGCGGCACCATTCTCGAATCGGGCGAAGCTCTCCAGGTAGCTGTCCTGCACTTCCGTCACAGCGTTCACCTTTTTGACCTCTGCCATTACGCCTGTGCCGGCATGGCGGTCTGGGCCTCGGCTTCGACCCACGCATAGCCCTTGTCCTCGAGCTCCAGGGCCAGTTCCTTGTCGCCCGACTTGACGGTCCGGCCGTCCACCAGCACGTGCACGTAGTCGGGAATGATGTAGTTGAGGAGCCGCTGGTAGTGGGTGACGACGATGATGGCACGCTCGGGGCTCCGCAGCGCATTGACGCCATTGGCGACGATCTTCAGGGCGTCGTTGTCCAGACCAGAATCGGTCTCGTCCATGATGGCGAGACGCGGCTCCAGCACCGCCATCTGGAATATCTCGTTGCGCTTCTTCTCGCCGCCCGAGAAGCCCTCATTCACTGCGCGGGTCAGGAGGCGGTCATCCATGTCCAGGAGCTTCATCTTCTCCTTAAACAGCGGAAGGAAGTCCATCGCGTCGAACTCATCGAGACCGTGGTACTTGCGGATGGCGTTGAGGGCTGCCTTGAGGAAGTAGGCGTTGCCGATGCCGGGGATCTCAACCGGGTACTGGAAGGCCAGGAAGACTCCCCTGCAGGCTCGCTCCTCCGGTAGCATCTCCAGCAGGTTCTTGCCTTCGTAGATGACCTCCCCGGCGGTGACCTCGTATGATTCCCGGCCAGCCAGAACCTGCGCCAGCGTGCTCTTGCCCGAGCCGTTGGGACCCATGATAGCGTGGACCTCGCCGACGTTGACCTGAAGGTCAACCC
>JANONS010000309.1:0-3743 GCA_031420915.1 Armatimonadota bacterium | reverse complement strand
GATCCCGTCAGGGAAGCCTCCGTAATTCTCCACCATCGTGGTCAGCATCAATTGACCTCCGGCTTCCCCGCCTTCGATGACCAGCGGGTGCAGGTTGGCCCGCGCGGCATAGATCGCCGCGGTGAGCCCTGCCGGCCCGCCGCCTAGAATGACGATGTTCCGCATCGGTTCTCCCAGATACGCTCCGCCCAGCGTACTGCAGCGCCCCCCTCCAGGCAACGGCTCGCACGGGGGTCGTATTCCTCGAGGGTCCTACATCTTATCTGACAATCTCACTGTCAGGTGTATTGACAATGGCAATGATAGATGGTTACACTCGACGTGTCCAGAGGACGAGGAGGGACCTGTGAAAGACCGTCGGGAGACCCGTCCGGTGTATGTGATCAGCATCGCGGCCGATCTGGCCGGACTGCACCCCAGGACGCTCCGGATCTACGAGGAGAAGGGGTTGCTATCCCCCCAGCGTCGCAACCGCATTCGCCTCTACTCCGACCACGACATCGAGCGGGTCCGCCTGATCCGGCACTTTACCCAGGAGATGGGGGTTAACCTGGCCGGGGTCAAACTGCTGCTGGAAGTGTATGAACAACGGATCGAGGGGCATGACAGAGGCACCACCTGGAGCCTTACCCGCCGCACCGTCAGGGTGAAGAAGGCGGATCACGATCAAAGTGGAGGTTGAGTAGCCGTGGCACGCGTCGTGGGCATTGATCTAGGAACCACCAACTCCGTGATCGCCACCATGGTGGGGGGAGAACCGCAGGTGATCCCCAATGCGGAAGGCAGCCGGCTGACCCCCTCGGTCGTCGGCTTCTCGAAGACGGGGGAACGGCTGGTCGGCCAGATGGCCAAGCGCCAGGCGGTGCTCAACCCCGAGAACACTGTCTACTCCATCAAGCGCTTCGTGGGGCGGCGCGTGGGCGAGGTGGAGACCGAGCGCACGATGGTCCCCTACAAAGTGGAAGAGGGCCAGAACGGCATGGCGGTGGTGCGCATCCCGGCCGCCGGAAAGGCCTTCACACCCGAAGAGATCTCCGCGATGATTCTGCAGAAGCTGCGGACGGACGCCGAGGCCTACCTGGGCGAAAAGGTGGCCGAGGCGGTGATCACCGTGCCGGCCTACTTCAACGATGCGCAGCGCACGGCGACGAAGAACGCCGGGGAGATCGCCGGCCTCAAAGTCCTGCGCATCATCAACGAACCCACGGCCTCCGCGCTCGCCTACGGGCTGGACAAGAAAGGGGCCGAGACCGTGCTCGTGTTTGACTTGGGGGGCGGCACCTTCGACGTGACCATCCTCGAGATCGGCGAGGGCGTTTTTGAGGTCAAGGCGACCTCCGGTGATACGCACCTGGGCGGGGACGACTGGGACGAGCGGATCGTCAACTGGCTGGCCGACGAGTTCCGCAAGGCGCAGGGGATCGATCTCCGCAAGGACCGCCAGGCCCTGCAGCGGCTGCGGGAGGCCTCCGAGCGGGCGAAGGTGGAACTCTCCACGGTCGTGCAGACGACGATCAACCTGCCCTTTATCACCGCCGATGCCACAGGCCCCCGGCACCTGGACTACGTTCTCACCAGGGCGAAGTTCGAGGAGTTGACCGCTGAGCTGGCGGAGCGGTGCATCGGTCCGGTCAAGCAGGCGCTCGGCGACGCCAAACTGACGGAGAAGAATCTGAACGAAGTCATTCTCGTCGGCGGCGCAACGCGCATGCCAATGGTTCAGGAACTGGTCCGCCGCCTCACGGGCAAGGAGCCCAACAAAGAGGTCCATCCTGACGAGGTGGTGGCGATCGGCGCGGCCATTCAGGCCGGCGTGCTGGCGGGTGAGGTCCGCGACGTCGTGCTGCTGGATGTTACCCCCCTCAGCCTGGGTGTAGAGACGCTCGGTGGGGTGATGACCGCGCTCGTCCCGCGCAACACCACGATCCCGACGCGTAAGGGCGAGACGTTTAGCACGGCGGCCGACGGGCAGACGCAGGTGGAGATTCACGTTCAGCAGGGGGAGCGGCCGATGGCCCGCGACAACCGGACGCTCGGCCGTTTTATGCTGGATGGCATTCCGGCAGCTCCACGCGGCGTACCGCAGATCGAGGTGACCTTCGATATCGATGCCAACGGGATCCTCAACGTGAACGCCAAGGACCGGGCGACCAGCCGGGAGCAGTCGATCAAGATCACCGGCACCTCCACCCTCTCCAAGAACGAGGTCGAGAAGATGGTGAAGGAGGCGGAGCAGTTCGCCGACGAGGACCGCCGCAAGCGAGAGGCGGCCGAGGTGCGCAACCGCGGCGACAGCGTTGCCTTCCAGACGGAGCGGATGCTGCGCGAGGCGGGCGAGAAGGTCTCCGCCGATGAGCGGCAGCGGGTGGAGGCCGCGGTGAAGGAACTGCGGGAGGCGTTGGGCACCGAGGACGGCGAGCGCATCAGCCGGGCGACCGACGCCGTGCAGCAGGCCTCGTACAAACTCGCCGAGGAGATGTACAAGGCGACGGCCGCCGCGACCGGAGGCCAGGGCGCTCCTGCGGGGACGCCTGAGGGCGAGGCCAAGAGCGGGGAGGACGTCATCGATGCGGAGTACAGGCGGACGGAGGACTGAGCGAATCGGCTCGGGTGTGTGATGGCAGAACGAGACGCCGAACCGATCAACGGCGAGACCGAGGTGGACGAGCCGCGCGCGGCGACGGTCGAGGAGCTGGAAGAGGAGGTCCGGCGGTACAAGGCCGAATCGGAGCAGCACTGGCAGCAGTTCCTGCACGCGGCGGCCGACCTGGAGAACTACAAGAAGCAGGCGCTCCGGGCGCGCGATGACGCCGTCGAACGCACCCGCCGGGCGATGCTGGCCGTGATCCTCTCGGTCGTGGACAACATCGAACGGGCGCTGGAATTCGGCGGGCGGGCTGAGGATACCGGCCCCATCCTGGAGGGAATCCGGATGACGCACCGGCAGGCCCTCGACCTCCTGGCGAACATGGGCGTCCGTCCCTTTGCCGCCGCGGGCCAGTCCTTCGATGCGCGCTATCACGAGGCGGTGGAGGTGGTGCCGCCGACGGATGAGCATCCCGCGGGGACGGTGGTCGCGGAGGTGCAACGAGGGTACCTGATCGGCGACGAGGTGCTCCGGCCGGCCCGGGTGCGGGTGGCGCGGGAGCCGTGATGAGGCTCTGTCGACCCGAGGCCCAGGCCCGTGGCTAGGTTTCATGTCTATGGGCCCTTTCCTGTGCCGTTCTACAAAGGCAGAGGGAGCCGGACCGTGACGCCCGACGACGCAAAGGAATTTTGGAAGAAGCATCCGGAGTTTGCCTCACGTCGGGGTTGTTACGTTTTCGGCATCCGAGCGGGTAAGGGAATGAGACCAGGTTACGTCGGAATGGCCACTCGGAGTTTCAAGGGGGAGGTTTTCCAACCTCACAAGCTCACCCGCTATCAGCAGTTCTTCGCAGACTACCACGGGGCGACACCGATCATGTTCTTCCTGGCAGTGCCGAGACAGAAAGGTGCGCCGAAGCGCTCACAGATTCGTGACCTTGAAAGGTTTCTCATTGAGGTTGGCGTCGCAGCGAACTCCGGTCTGCTCAACAAGAGAGGGACGAAATCTGCTGACTGGGGAATCGTCGGCGTCTTGCGAGGCGGAACGGGCAGACCTTCCAAGGCTGCTACGGGTTTTCGAAAGATGATGGGTATTAGCGCGACTGCTCTATGACCAGGCCTTGAGGAGCCGGCGATGGAGTTCAAGGACTACTACA
>JANONS010000308.1:0-1662 GCA_031420915.1 Armatimonadota bacterium | reverse complement strand
GGCGGGCGATCTTTGTGGAGGTTAATGTGTTCCGGGCGGATGCCCGCCAGCACCGTTTCCCCCTCCCGCACCTCCTGTGCGGTCGCGCAGTCCAGCGGGCCGTGAGGGGTTTCGATCACAACCGACGTGTCACGCTTGCGTATGATCCTGCCGGTGAGGTAACTGATGTCCCCCAGGAAGTTGCTGGTGAAGCGCGCCTGCGGCCGCTCATAGAGCGCTTGAGGCGCCCCCACCTCCACCACCCGCCCTTCAAGCATCACCGCGATGGTGTCGGAGAGGGAGAGCGCTTCCAGCTGGTCGTGGGTCACGTAGATGGTGGTGATCCCTAACTGGCGCTGAAGCAACCGCAGATCCTCTCGCACCTGCTCCCGGACCTTCGCATCCAGGTTGCTGAGGGGTTCGTCGAGCAGGAGCACCGATGGTTCGTAGACGAGGGCTCGAGCGAGGGCCACGCGCTGCTGCTGGCCGCCACTGAGAAACGGCGCCGGACGATCCCCAAGCTCGGACAGTCCGACGAGGGCCAACGCGTGTTGGACGCGCTCGCGAATCTGGCGAGCGGGGACGTGCCGCACCTGCAGGGGGTAGGCGACGTTCTGGAAGACGGTCAGGTGGGGCCAGATGGCATAGGACTGGAACACCATGCCGATGTTGCGCTTCTCCGGCGGGATATATACGCGTCGCGCACGGCTGTAGATCGGCTGGCCGTCAAAGAGGATCTCCCCGCCGTCGGGCCGCTCCAGCCCCGCGACGCAGCGGAGGGTGGTAGACTTTCCGCACCCGCTGGGGCCCAGGAGGGTAAGGATCTTTCCCTCCGGGGCGTCGAGGGTCACACCATCGACAGCCTTCACCCTTTGCTTGCCGACCTGGAAACTCTTTTCCAGACCTTCGATCTTAATCGACGGCACCGTCGCCCTCCAGCGTAGACCGCGCCTTCGGCCTGCCCCTCTACAAGGCATTTGACGGCCTGGTAGTCTTGCCCTGCGTTGCCGTCAGTATATCCTTCAGTATATACTAATGTATATACTAGTGTATGTACTTAGAGACGAGGTGACCCACGATGCCAAAGGTGGTCGGCGTGAAAGAAGCGCATCAGCACCTGACAAAGCTAATCCGCGCGGCGGAGGCCGGCGATCAAGTGGTCATCACGCGCGATGGCACCCCGGCTGCGGTCCTCCTAGGGGCGCGGGAATACAACAGTCTGATGGCGACCGTTGAAGAAATGGCCGACCCCGGTGCGCTGCGGGCTCTGCGGGACGCGCGGGCTGACATAAAAGCCGGCCGGGTGTATTCATACGAAGAGGTCTTCGGCCATCCCCCTCTGCGAGTGCGGCGGAAGCACCGTTGATGGCCGAAATCCGGTTGACCCGGAGGGCGCTTCGGGATATCCGCAGGTTACCCCCTGAGGTGAAACGCAAGATTGAAATCACGCTGGATCAGTTGATCGATGACCCCCGATCAGGAGACCGGCTGTATGGCGACTGGGAGGGACACTGGAAACTCAGGACGGGCGACTACCGGATCATCTACAGGATTGTCGATGGCGCGACGGTAGAGGTCCAGTACGTTCGGCATCGCCGCGATGCGTATCGCCGGTAGAGGGCTACCTCATTCCTAGGGGTGCGAGGTCTGGGTGAACCACTCCGTCGGGATCTCGTGCCCCAC
>JANONS010000307.1:0-3328 GCA_031420915.1 Armatimonadota bacterium | reverse complement strand
ACAGTCCGGTCGTCGCGCTCCTGCCGGGCAGCCGAGGGGACGTAGTCCACAACGCGCTGCTCCTCGCAGAGGTGGCGTCCAGGGTGACCCAATCCAGCCCGGAGGTGCGGTTCGTGCTGTCACTCGCGCCGACGGTGGACGAGCCGGCGGTCGCTCGGGCGATTCGCGATGCCGGAGGGCGCGTCCAGGATGGGACGGCGGCGCTCGGCGAGGCGCGGATGGTGATGACGCGGGCATTCGCCGACGCCATCATCCGGGCGGTGGTCGTGGTCGGGCTGGCGGGGACCGCCAACGAGCAGGCCGCGGGGCTCGGCAAGCCCGTCGTGGCCTTCCCCGGTCCCGGGCCGCAGTTTACGGCCGGGTTTCTGGAGGTGCAGCGGAGGATCCTGGGGGAGGCGCTGGTCGCCGTCTCGTCCCCCGCCGAGGCCGGGGACGCCGTGCTCCGGCTGCTCGCATCGCCCGAAGAGCGAGCCCGCCGAGGTAAGGCGGGCATGGCGCGGATGGGATCACCTGGCGCGGGAGCGCGCATCGCCGCCGCTCTGGAGCCGCTGTTGACCGGCGCCGCTGCTTCAATCCAGAATGGCTGAGACCAGATCGACCCGGCGCGATCGCGCCCTTCCACGCGGATGAACCCCTCATCCCCCTGGGGCCGGTAGGAGGCCTCCGGCCCCGGCACCTCGGCCCGCACGCGTCCCTCTCGATCCAGGAAAGTCACCGTGGCGATCTCCCCCGCGCAACGGATCGCACCGTCCGCGATACCCAGGCTCACCTCGGGTCCCGTCGTCGCGTAGAACGCCAGGGACCGGAGCGCGGCGCGGAAATGCTCCGCGCTGACGGAAGCGACTTTGACCATGATCCAGGCGCGGTTGATCTGGCGGAGCGTATGCGCATCGTCGGTCGCCACCGCCCCGACCGCCTCGTCCCGGGTGCACCGCCGCAGCACGGCCGACCAGCGCCGGACGTTCTCCGCCGTGTCGGAGTGCGGATTGACAATCTCCATGAGAAACGGGCCGCGCAGCCGCTGCATCGCCTCGACCGTCCACCCGCCCGTCCACAGATTCCCCTTCCATGACGGGTGATTCAACACCGCCACCCCGCCGTCGCGCCACGTCGCCAGGAGCCGATCCTGCGGCGTCCCCCGCGCCAGCGGCCGCTCGACGAAGAGCCGGCCGAGGTGGCGCCCGAGGGGGTAGAGCCCCCGCACGATCGTCTCTTCAATGCCGGGAACGGCCAGGAAGTCCGGGCCGTTGAGAGCGTCGCACCGGGTCACTCGATCGTGATCGGTCAGGCAGACAAAGCTGTATCCCGCATCCCGGTAGCGGGCCAGCAGTTCCTCCGGCTCCAGCCGGCCGTCGGACCTGGTGGTATGCACGTGCAGTTGTGCTCTGCGGAATGACCCCGCCCCCGCATAGGGGTCGATGATCTCCATGAAGGGTACAAGTTCGCGGGGGAGGCAGAGCCTATCCTCTCGCCAACGCCAGATGGCCTGGATCCCAGCGGCGGACCTGGTAGCCCAGCCTCCGCAGTTCCTCTCGTACCCGGACGATCCGGTTGGGCAGCCCAGGGTGCGTGCGGAAGAGGACCTCAAACTGGGAAGGGGCCCGCCCCTCGGCCACCCGCAGCCGCTCCATGAACCGCAGGCCCGCATCGGCGTGGAAACGGCCCCTGTGGGCCAGGACCACCCCCACCCGGTCGGCCTCAAACTCCAGCCCCCGGCTGAATCCGCGGTTCAGCAGGAACCCCACGAAGTCCGCCACCTGCGCCGCGGTGGGGTCGCCGCCGAAGAGCAGGGAGATCACGATGGCAAAGAAGAAGTGCTGCTCCAGCAACTGCACGTGGTGCCGCTGGTCGACGTGGGCCACCTCGTGCGCCAGGACGAAGGCGAGTTCGTCGTCGGAGGCGACGAAGTCCAGCATCCCCCGCGTGACGTAGATGAATCCGCCCGGCAGCGAGATCGCGTTCACCTCGCGAACGGCCAGGATGCGGAAGCGCCAGGGCAGGTCTCCCCGGGAGGAGACAGAAGCCAGCCGCCGGCCGATCTCGGTGAGGCGCCGGGTCTGCGCGGGATCCCGCACCAGCCCGTAGCGGTTCTCAATCTCCTGGGCCGCGTCGCGGCCGATCTGGATCTCCTGCTGGGTGCCGATCAAGGCCGCCCGGGCCGGCGGCGCTTCGACCCCGAGTGCGAGCGCCAGGAGGAGGACGATCGCCACAGACCGCGACACGCCCACACCATAGCACCCCCGGGCGCCACCAGGGTACAATGGCGCCGGTCCCTGCTGATGCGCGTCGCCGTCCGTATGTTCGCTGCGTACCGTCAGGCCATCGGCCAGCCATCTCTGGCGCTGGACCTGCCCGCCGGCGCGACACCCCAGGAGGTGTGGTCGCTGCTCTCTGACCGCTATCCGGCGCTCGGCCGCCTGCCACCTCCCCCCCGTTTTGCGGTGAACGACGAGTTCGTCGATGGCGCCCACCTCCTGGCGGAACGCGACGAACTCGTGCTGATCCCGCCCGTGAGCGGAGGTGAGGCCCGCGCTCGCCCGGCTCCCCACATCCATGTGGCGCTCGTGCGAGAGCCCATCGAGATCCCGGCCCTGCTCGCCTCGGTGAACGATCCCCGGGCGGGCGCGGTGGTGCTCTTCAGCGGCACGGTGCGGGAGCATTCGCGCGGGCGGCACGTGGAGTTTCTGGAGTATGAGGCCTACGAGGTGCTGGCCGAACGGGAGATGCGGCGCATCGCGGAGGATGCGGCAGGACGCTGGCCGATCCTGCGCCTGGTAGTCGTCCACCGCCTGGGGCATCTCGAGGTCGGTGAGACCAGCGTCGCCATCGCGGTCTCCTCACCTCACCGGGGGGACGCGTTTGAGGCGGGCCGCTTCGTCATCGACACCCTCAAGCAGACCGTACCCATCTGGAAGAAGGAGGTCTGGGGCGAGGGCGAAGAGTGGATCGGCTCGGGGGCATAGGGGCGCCACGCGAGTGCAGATAGGGTGCGCTACGCCACCCGGAGCACGATCTTTCCAAAGTGTCGGCTCTCCTCCATCAGCCGGTGCGCCTCCGCCGCCCCCTCGAGCGGCAGCACCGCGTGTACCACCGGCTTCAACCGGCCCCGCTCGATCAGGGGGAGGATCTGCTGCATCTCCGCCTTCGTCCCCATCCAGGTGCCAAAGATCGCCAGCCGGCGGCCGAAGACATAGCGGATATCCAGCTTGACCTCGGGTCCGCTGGTAGCCCCGCAGACCGCAAGGCGCCCGCCGCGGGCCAGCGCCTTGATGCTGGTCTCCCACGTGGCGGCCCCCACATGGTCCGCCACGACATCCACGCCGCGGCG
>JANONS010000306.1:0-1652 GCA_031420915.1 Armatimonadota bacterium | reverse complement strand
TCGCCTCCCACGTGGCCCACCACCCCATCGACGACCTGGTCCCTGTGCTCACCCCCGAGGAGGTGATCGCCCTCGGGCGAGAGGTCCGAAGGGTGCACGTGAGCGAGGCGGCGCGGCGCTACGCGCTGCGCCTCGTGGTCGGAAGCCGTACGGCGCCGGGAGTGATCCTGGGGTGCAGTCCACGCGCGGGCATCGCGCTCCTTCGCGCCGCGCAGGCACGGGCGGCGATAGAGGGCCGCTCCTTCATCCTCCCCGATGATGTGAAGGCGCTGGCGACCTCGGTGATGGCACACCGCATGATCGTGCGTCCGGAGGCGGGGCCCGCCGCCGGCATCATCCGCACCCTTCTGGAAGAGGTGCCGGCTCCCCCTGAGGTTCCGAGCCCCCGCGCACGCGCCTGACTGGCCGGCATCCACATCGGGTCTTGCCGTTCTGCATGCGTTTGTGTACTATGTGTACAAACGACACAACAAGGCGGTGGCCATGTCTACCCCGGTTACGACTCGGCTGGAAAGAGGGGTCCTCGAAGCCGTGCAGAGGCGCGCCGTTCGTGCGCGTCGATCGCGCAGCGATACGACTGCTGAACTCATCAGGCTGGGGCTGGACATCCTGCGCTACCCGGGGATGACCTTCGTCGAAGGGCCTGCCGGACTGCGTGCCCACATCGCCGGCACGGGGTTGGATGTCTGGGAGATCGTGACGGTTCATCGGGCCCACGGACGTAGCGAGGATGCTGTTCTGCAGCACCTTCCCCAACTCAGCCGCCGACAGTTGCGCACGGCGCTGGCTTACTGGTCTGATCACCGGGAGGAGATCGGCGCGGTCTTGCGGGAACAGGAGCGCGCCCCCGAAGAGTGGAGCCGTGAAGTGGCGGTTTCGGGTCCGACCGGCCGTTGAATGCGCCTGCTGCTCGATGCGCACTTCGATCCGGCCGTCGCGCGGACGCTAAGGGAACGGGGGCACGACGTCGTGGCGGCTGTCGCTCTCGGGCCCGAGGTCTACCAGGCTTCCGACGCTGAACTGCTGGAGTTCGCGGCAGCCGAGAGCCGTGCGCTCGTCACCCGCAATGTCCGGGACTTCGTGCTGCTGCATGCGGAATGGCTGGCGCAGGAACGATCCCACGCGGGGATCATCCTGGTGCACGCCAGGACCATTCCACAGGGGGAACGTGGAGCGGAGATCCGCGCGCTCGAACGCCTTCTCCGTGAGCCCCCTGCCGTGGACCTCGCGGACAGCCTGATCTGGCTGCGTCCCTGACCCAGTCCGGGGTAGCGGACGGGTTACGAGCAGGTGGAGAATCGCCTTTGGTTGGGCATATCCGTTGCGAGGGTCGCCCACTGTGAAGATCGCGCCGTCGGTGCAATCGAAGGTTTCTGTTCCCACGCGTGAGGGGTTTGCCACCCTCGCCCTCACCAGTTTCTTGTTCCTGCTGGCAACCAACCTGATGGCCGGGTGGTTGTTCTTTCTGGTCGCCTTCCTGGTGGCGGTGCTGCTCGTCGGTGCCGTCTCGGCGCGGGGGGCGGTGCGGGCGGTCCGGCTACAGGCGGGCGCGACGGACCCTGCCGTGGAGGGGGGAGAGGTCACAGTCCCTGTGGTCGTGGAAGGGCGGAAGACGGTCCGGTTCGTGCAGGTGGAGGTCGCGGTGGGGGAGG
>JANONS010000305.1:0-10987 GCA_031420915.1 Armatimonadota bacterium | reverse complement strand
CTGCCGAGCGATGCGCGGGTGGCCAGGTCGCCCCCATGGAAGTCCGTTCCACCGGTGACCAGCAGGTTGAAGCGTCGCGCCAGGTGGAGGTAGTGGTCGACCATCGCGGGGGAGTGGTCGGGGTAGTAGGTCTCGATCCCTTCGAGGCCGTCCCGGGCGAGCCCTTCCACGATCGCATCGTCGCCGCCCCACCCGGGGTGCGCCAGGACTGGAATCCCCCCCGCCCGGCGGATGATCTCTACCGCCTGGGCGGGCGTGAGCTTGAGCCGCTCGGCATAGGCGGGGCCGTTTCGCCCGATGTACTTGGTGAACGCTTCCGCCGTCTCGCTGACGTGTCCTGCCTCGACCAGCGCGCGGGCCACGTGCGGCCGTCCCACCGCGCCCCCGCCGGCAAAGGTCAGGACGCGTTCCATCTGAACCGGCACGCCGAGTAAAGTCAGTTTTTCCACCATCCGCGCCGCCCGGTGCAGGCGGCCCTCCCGCAGGCGAGCCAGGATCTCCTGCAGCCACGCCACGTGATGATCGATGAAGTACCCCAGCACGTGCACCTCCGCCCCCGGCACATCGGTGTTGAGTTCGACGGCGGGAACGACCTCGATACCAACCTCCCGCGCCACCTCCATGCCCGCGTCCACGCTGTTCGTAGAATCGTGGTCGGTGATAGCCAGGATTCCCACCCCGGCGTCACGGGCCAGGCGGACGAGATCCTCCGCGCTGAGCAGCCCGTCGCTGGCGGTGGTGTGGGTATGCAGGTCGATGCGCATCTCAGTCGATGCGGCCGCCTACTCCTCCCTCTCGGAGGCTTCGTTGAGCAGCTGGATCCGTTGGATGTTCTGGGCCCGTCCCGCGTCGTCAATTTCCAGCGCCACGCCGCAGAGCTGCGTCTCGCCCCGCGCGACCGTGAACCGGGTGGGCAGGCCGGTGAGGAAACGCTCGAGGATGACCTCCCGATCCATGCCGATGATCCCGTCCCGAGGTCCGGTCATCCCCACGTCAGTGATGTACGCGGTGCCCTGAGGGAGGATCCGCTCGTCGGCGGTCTGCACATGCGTGTGCGTTCCCACGACGGCGCTGACCTTTCCATCTAGATACCAGCCCATGGCGATCTTTTCACTCGTGGCCTCCGCGTGGAAGTCCACGATGATGACCGGCGTCGTCTTCCGCAGCTCCGCCACCCATTCCTCCGCGGCCCGGAAGGGATCGTCGAGTTCCCCCATAAACACGCGACCCTGCAGGTTGAGGATGGACACCCTCCCGCCCCCTGCCTCCACGGTGACGGCCCCCCGCCCGGGCGCCCCCGGCGGGTAGTTGGCCGGGCGCAGGAGGCGCGGGTGCGCATCCAGGAGTCCGTAGGCGTCGCGATTGTGCCAGGTATGGTTCCCGCCGGTGATCACATCCACGCCCGCGGCGAAGATCTCCTCCGCCGTGTCCGCGGTGATCCCAGCGCCGCCGGCAGCATTTTCGCCGTTCGCGATCACGAGAGCCGCGCCATGCTCGCGGCGGAGACCGGGCAAAGCTGATCGGAGGATGCGCCGGCCCGGACGCCCGCAGATGTCACCGATCATGAGGATCTTCACGCAGGGTCCGGGGCTCGGTTACCGGGCGTACTCGATGGCCCGCGTTTCACGGAGCACCGTTACCTTGATCTGTCCCGGGTACTTGAGATCGCTCTCAATTTTCTTCGCCAGGTCCCGTGCCAGGGCCGCCGCGGAGAGGTCGTCCAGCTCCTGCGGCTTGACCAGCACACGGATCTCCCGCCCAGCCTGGATGGCGTAGGCCTTCTCCACGCCCGGGAAGGAGCGCGCCAGCTCCTCTAGGTCCTTCAGCCGTTTGATGTACAGCTCGACCGTTTCCTTTCGCGCGCCGGGACGGCTGGCCGAGATGGCGTCGGCCGCGGCGACCAGGATCGATTCCACGCAGGTGGCTTCTGCGTCTCCATGGTGGTACTCGATGGCGTTGATGATTTCGGGGGCCTCGTGGTACCGGCGACAGATGTCCACCCCGATCGTGCTGTGAGTGCCTTCAACCTCATGGGTGAGCGCTTTGCCGATGTCATGCAGCAGGGCGGCCCGCCGGGCCAGGGTGACATCCGCCTCCAGATGGGAGGCGAGGAGCCCAGCCAGCAGGGCCACCTCGACCGAGTGCTGGAGCAGGTTCTGCCCGTAGGAGTGGCGGAATTTCAGGCGGCCGAGGATCTTCAACTCCTCAGGGTGAAGGCCGTGCACCCCGGCCTCAAACGCCGCTGCCTCTCCCTCTTCTTTAATCCGCTGTTCCAGCTCTCGCTGCGATTTCTCCACCATCTCCTCGATCCGAGCGGGGTGGATCCGGCCGTCGGCGATGAGCTTTTCCAGCGCCAGCTTGGCGATCTCCCGCCGCACCGGATCGAATGAAGAGAGCGTCACAGCCTCCGGGGTATCGTCGATGATCAGATCGACGCCGGTGAGACTTTCCAGCGTGCGGATGTTGCGGCCTTCGCGGCCGATGACCCGGCCCTTCATCTCTTCATTGGGCAGGGGGACGACAGACACGGTCACGTCGGCCGTATGGTCAGCGGCGACGCGCTGTACGGTCAGGGCGATGATCTCACGAGCCCGGCGCTCCCCGTCCTCACGCGCCCCGGACTCGATCCGTTTGATGAGGACCGCGGCGTCAGCCCGGGTCTCCTCTTCCACCTGACGCAGCAGGTGCTCCCGGGCCTGGTCGGCGGTCAGTCCAGCAATGCGTTCCAGTTCGGTCTTCTGCTGACCGCGAAGCGCCTCAACCTCTTCGCGTGTCTTACTAACCTCCTGTTCCTTCTGAGCAACGAGCCCTTCGCGCTTCTCCTGCAGCTCTCCCTTGCGCTCGAGATTCTCTTCACGCTGCACCAAACGCCGCTCGAGGCGCTGAACATCTGTCCGCTGCTCGCGGATCTCGTGCTCTGCTTCACGTTTCAGGCGGAAAGCCTCGTCCTTCACTTCAACGACCGCTTCCCGCTTCCGTGCCTCCGCCTCTCTGACCGCTTCCTCGAGGATCTTTTTGGCGGCGGTCTCCGCCGACTGAATCCGCGCCTCGGCGACGCTCTTACGCAGGAGGTAGCCAAGGAGGAACGCGATCACACCCGCCCCGCTGGCGATCGTAAGGACGACGAGGGGGTCGATGGCGGATCACCTCCCTGCCCGGCATCCCGCCGGTCTTCGGCGGAATCCCGGGGAAATGTGGCGTCGCCCCGAAGGGCGACGTGCGTGAGCCCTGCTTTAGAACGCCGCGCGCATCACCTGCCGTTCGAGCGGAAATGAGCGCACACGTGCTTACAGAGACGATTGTAGGCCCCCCGGGAAATGGGCGTCAAGGAAGTGAACCGGTCGGCGTCAAGGAAGTGCGCCGGTCCGGGAACGGGCTCAGTGCGTTCGCGGCGGAGGCTGCTGCCAGAGCGGCCCGGGAACCTCCGGCGGGGCCGGCCGCTCTGCCAACGGAATCACCCGGTCGGCGAAGGGTTCGTACTCCGGCCGGCACGTGAAGAGGAGCACCTGGTTGACCTCGCTCACCCTGCGCAGCATGGCCATCGCCGCCTGGAGGCGCGGCGGGTCGAAGGTGCCAAACGGGTCGTCGAGCAGGAGCGGCGGATGGCACCCTTCTGCCAGCACCTCCACGAGCGCTAGGCGCACGGCCAGGTAGACCTGGTCCGCAGTTCCGCGGCTGAGGGTGGGTTCCTCCGGTTCCATCCACTGGTTCGCCTGAGGTACCCACACCGCGACCCGCAGCGGTGGCTCTTCAATCTGTACCCTGTCGTAGGCGCCCAGCGTCAGCAGGTTCAGGTACTCCCCCGCCCGCTGCTCCACGAGACGCCGCGCCGGGATCAGGATATCCTGCCGCGCAGTCTGCAGTCCCTCCCGCACCGCGCGAGAGACCAGGGCCCTGCGGCGGGCGGCCTCCAGCATCTCCTGGCGTTCGACAAGGCGTTCCTGCAGGACGACCAGCGCTTCGTAGTCCGGGGCCCCCTCTGCAGTCTCCCGCTCGAGGCGGTCCTGCCGTTCCTGCAGCCGGTGCACCTTCTGGGTCAGGTCCTTCACGTCGTGCTCCAACTGTTGCACCTGTAGCTGGGTTATCCGTTTCGCCTGCACCTCCGGCCGTGTGAGAGCGACTTCGCGTCCGGCGACGTCGGCGCGCTTCTCGTCCAGCGCGGCCTGCAGTTCCTCCGGGGTCCTGGTACCCAGATGTGCCTCGACCTGACTGTGCACCGCGGTCTGCTCTTGGAGGAGGTCGCGCAGCCGCCTGTGACGGGACTCTGCTTCATCGACGGTGGTACTGCCTGTGGTCGCGACGATCGCCCGGAGCGTTTCCTCTTCACGGTGCAGTCCGTCGCGCGCCGCGGTCTGGGCGGCGCGCCTCTCTTCCAGGCGGAGCGCCGAGGTCTCCCGTTCATGGGAGAGGTCGGCGAGGCGGTGTCGTCGGCGCACTTCTCCAAGCACGAGGATGATGCCCGAGCCAAGCAGGAGCGCGGCCGCCAGCGGGAGTATGGCGACGGACTGCCCCAGCAGCCCCAGGATGCCGGCGAGGATCCCGACCAGCAGCAGTAGCCCGCCAGCGGGGAACGCGGCGCGGCTCCACAGACTCGGCCGCGGGCCAATCGAGAGGCTCTCCAGACGCCCCTCCTCGGCGAGGACGAGCCCCTGCTGCCGCTCGATTTCCTTCCGTTGGTTGTGCACCGCTCCTCCGGCGGTGTGCAGCTGGGCGATGGCGGCATCGTCAGGCACTCCCTGCGCCTGGAGCGCCTCCAGTCCGTGCCGAATGGCACTCAGGCCAGCATACCCCTTCTCGATCGCTCCAAGGCGCTCGGCCAGCTGGCGTTCCTGGACGCGCAGGGGCTCCAGCTGCTGTTCCATTATCAGGAAATCCTGGTTCTCGCGCAGGTGCGCTTCCTGAACCCGCAGGTCCCGCGCCGCCGCCTCAACCTCGATCTTGATCCGCCGCAGTTCCTCGCGTTGCTCGTCCAGCCGGGCAATGCGTTGCTGGAGGTCAGATTGCTGCGCCTGCAGGGCAGCGACCTCATCTTGCAGGCGTTTGATCCCTCCGGGGTTCTTGGCCGGTTTGTCGAGACCTCTCTCGAGGTCGACGATGTCCTTGTCCAGCCGCTTGATCACCGTGCCCGCCTCAGCGTCGCCCGGCCCGGCCTGGACGATGCGGGAGAGGCGTGTTCCGATGTCGGTGGCCCCCACACCCAGCGATGCGATCTCAGCCTGCGAGATCATCGCGGTGGCCCGGTACAGATCCTCCGTGGCGAGCCCCAGGGCCTGCAGCACACGCTCCTGCGCCTTCGTCCCTTCCCACGTCAGCCCGTGGAGCACGTCGCGCAGTTCCGCCCGGCGGTGCTCGAAGTCTTTGCGCAATTCATAGCGACGGCCGTCCACCTCGAACTCCAGGACGACGGAGCCCAGGCTCTCGCTGCCCCAGGGCCGCCACTCCATGACTTTCTTGGACGTCGTGGCGGGATTGACGAACAGCGCGGTGAGGATGGCGTGCCGCAAGGTGGACTTGCCCGCTTCGTTGGGTCCGACCAGGACGTTGAGGCGAGGGTCGAAGGTGAAGACCGCCTCGCCGAACCGGCGGAAGTGCCGGAGGCGCAGGCTCAGCAGGCGCACTAGCCGCCCTCCGCGCTCAGCAGCAGCGCGACGCCCACCTGTAGTGCCTCCTGCAGAACCGACTGCTCTTCCGGTGTCGCAGCAGCGGTCTGTTCCCGCATCAGCCGGATGTACCGCCCGACAAGCGTGCGTTCGGGGAATGCCTCCAGCGCTTTCTCCTCCAACCACACCGTGCTTTGGTTGCGCACGCGGGCGCGATAGCAACCGTCCTGGATCGTCTCCTCCAGTTCCCGGGCGTCGATGAGCATCTGCGGCGCCACCGTACCGGTGAGGACGACGTCGAGAACGACATCGGGATCGATCTCCGCCAGCACCCGGGCCCGCACCCGGTCGGCGTCGAGGCCGGAGACATCCACCTCGAGCCGCCGGTAGCGCCGCCGGCCGACGCGCTCCAGGCGCACCTGAGCCTGACCGGGCTCCGGGATACGCACCAGGATGACCTGGCCTCCCTCCTGGTCCATCTGCAAGAACTCCGGCGCTCCGGCATACCAGGCCGGCGTCGGTGGGCCGCTCACCGCCTGGGCGGAGTGCCAGTCCCCCAGCGCCAGGTAATCCAGGCCGAGGCTCTTGATGTCCGCGGGATGGATCGTGCCGGTCTCCACCACGCCCGCACGGTAACTGCTGCCATGCGCCAGGCCGACGGCGAAGCGAGCGGAGCGCTTCCGCGGCCATGCGCCGAGCGGCTGCGGGCCTTCGGGCCCCACCGACTGGCCAATCACGGTGAGGTCGAGGTCCCGGTAGACGACGGGTTGGGGCTCCGGCCCGAAGAGGGTGACGTTCGGGCAGGAGGCTTCGAAGCGGGCTCGCGTCCAAACGCTCCCCTCGCCGAGCGGGTCGTGGTTGCCGGCCAGGAGCGCGACGCGGATGCCGCCGTGCTGGAGGCGCAGGAACTGATCGCGTACGAACGTCAGGGTCCCCTCGCTCTGGTGGTGGGAGTCGAAGAGATCGCCCGCGATGAGCATCAGGTCGACCCGTTCTGCAAGCGCCAGGTCGACGATCCGGGCGAAGGTGCGCTTCAACTGCTCGCGGTGGTCGCGCCCACGCTCCCCCAGTCCCGGGAAGCCCATGCCCAGGTGGAGGTCCGCGGTGTGGAGGAGGGTGATCACTCGCCGGGCTCCGGGATCAGGGGATCCCCCGTCGCGGTGTACGGACAGATCGAGTTGAAGGCGCAGTACCGGCACGCCCGATAGAAGTCCGGCGTCGCGATGAAGTGCTGCGCGCGGACCCCCCGGGAGGCATGCTCGATGACCTCGATCGCGCCCGTCAGCAACGCCTCGTCCGGTTCCGCCACGCCCACCAGGACCTGCCGCGGACCCAGGAAGTGGAGTTCGAGGCGTGAGGGAGGCCGCCCGTAGACCTCACGGTAGGCGAGGCCGTAGATCCCAAGCTGCAGACTCTCCCGGGCCCGGCGGTCCGCGTCTTTCTGCGTGCGCACGTCGCTCGTCTTGAAGTCGATCACCACTGTCTCATCCCCGTGGAGGTCGACGCGGTCCCAGCGTCCCTTCACCCGGGTCAGGCCGACCTGGAAGGAAAACGGCGCTTCGACGAAGGTCGGGCGCACCCCCTGGCTCTCCTGGAAGTCGAAGAAGCGGCGGAGAACCTGGCGTCCCTCCTCCAGGCGCTGGTCCTCGTGCTCGCGGCTGATAAAGCCCTCATTGATCCAGGCGCGCTCGAAGTGGGTAAGCAGGTCCTGATAGGCGACCGGCTGGCCGCGGGCCTTCCGGCGATTGTACTCGCGCACGCCCTCGTGGATCGCGCTGCCGTAGACGACGCGGTGGTCTCGCAGCAACGGCACGCGCAGGATGTGCGTGTACTTGAACTTCAGCGGGCAAGTGTCGTAGTCGTCCACCTGCCGGTAGGAGAGGATGATCGGCTGGTCTGGAGGGATCATTCCGGCCAGTGTCTGCTGCCCGTCGACGGACGGGGCGTGGCGGTGAATCGTCTCCACCGGAGAGGCCCGGAAGGCGACGCCGTCGGGGGCGGGGCGGTCGAGGGCCTCCAGCACGAACCGGCTGACCTTGCGCGGCCGAACGCCCCCATAGTCGCGCGCGCCAGTCAGATGCAGCTCCTGCCGGGCTCGGGTCATACCTACATAGAAGAGGCGCCGCTCCTCTTGAAGGTGGAAGTCCCCCTCCGGCAGCACGTCTTTGATCAGGGGATCGGGCAGGGGAATGGGCTCGCCGCGGTTGCGAGTGGGGAAGCGGTCCGTCACACAGGAGATCATGAAGACCACCGAGAACTCGAGCCCCTTCGCCTTGTGGACGGTGAGCACGTTGACCGCATCGGTGTCGGGGTCGGCCTCGGCGACCGACGGGTCCTCCCCCGCCGCAATGAGCTCATCCAGGTGCTTAATAAACTCCGGCACACGGTCGTAGGCCGCGATCTCCCCGTAGCGCGCCGCGATGTCGAAAAATCTGGCCAGGTTGCGGACCTGCGCCTCATCGCCGGGGGCCTCCGAGGTGGCCAACCGGCGGATGTATCCGGTGCGCGTGACCAGATACGCATAGAGGACCCGGCCGGTCGCGTGGTCCTTCATCAACCGACGCATCTCGTCCAGATCATCGAGGAGCCGGCCAAGCGCCGCCCGGGTCTCGGGAGCGATCTCCTCGGCCAGGTCGGGGAACGCGTCGAGCCGACGGAAGAGGTGCTCGAGCGTGCGGTTCTTTCGCCCCGCGTAGGCGAGCGTCTTAGCCGCGTCGGTGGGGTTGAGCAGGTAGAGCGGCGAGATGGCCAGGTAGTACAGGCTGAGGTTATCGGCGGGGTTGGCCAGCGCCCGCAGGAAGGCGATGACGAGCCGGATCTCCTCCCGGTTATACAGCCCGCGGCTGCCGCTGAAGCGGTGAGGGATGGCCCGCATGTTGAGCGCCCGGAGGAAGGGGTCCGCGTCGTTGTTGCTGCGCACGAGGATGGCGAAATCCTTGTAGCGGTACGCACCCGCCTCCACGCCCTCGGCGATAAGCGCGGCCACGCCGTCGGCCTCGCTGCTCAGCGTATCGAAGTGAAGGTGCTGGACCGCCTTTCCGGCTGGGGCCACTGCTGTCAGGCGCTTCACGATCTGGTTGCGGACCTCGAGACGGTCGGGATCATTGTGGCGGATCAAGCGGTAGGCCGCATCCAGAATCGGTTGGGAGGACCGATAGTTGCGCGTCAGAACGATCTGGACGGCGTCCGGGTACGCCGCGGTGAACCCGAGGATGTTACTGATGGAGGCCCCGCGGAACTTGAAGATGGCCTGGTCGTCGTCCCCCACCACTGTGATGTTGTGTCGGTCGCCCGCCAGGAGCCGGACCAGCTGAAACTGGGTGTAGTTCGTGTCTTGAAACTCATCGACGAGGATGTACGTGAAGCGCTCCTGGTATTTGCGCAGAATCGCTGGCCGCTCGCGGAAGAGGCGAAGCGGCAGGGTGATCTGATCGCCGAAGTCAACGAGGCCTTCCCTGGCCAGCAACGCCTGATAGGTCTCGTAGGTCCGGGCCAGTTCCGCCTGCTGCCTAGCCGCGTCACGGAGTTCCCCGTCCTCGGGGTGCGCCGCCGCGGCCCGTGCGAGGGTCTCGGCATACGCCCGGTACTCCTGGGGGGCGACGTCTTCATCCTTGGCCCGGCTGAACAGTGCGATCAGGGCTTCGACATAGCGCGTAGGATCACCGAGCGGTCGGTAGTAGTCCAGGGGCAACTCGAAGAGCCGGTCTCGCAGGAAGAGCACCTGCTCGGCGCGGGAGAGCACGCGAAAGTCGGGCACGAGACCCAGGTCGAGCGCGTGCTCCCGCAGGACGCGATCCCCGAAGGCGTGAAAGGTGCTGATCACGATGTCGGTGTAGCCGTACGGGACGAGCAGATCGACGCGCTCCTCCATCTCTGCCGCGGCCTTGTCGGTGAAGGTGAGCGCGAGAATCTCCGAGGGGCGGGCGCGCCGGGCGGCGATCAGCCAGGCGATCCGCCGCGTGATCACCGCGGTCTTGCCGGTCCCTGCGCCCGCGACAATCAGGAGCGGACCCTGTGCGTGGGTCACCGCCGCGAGTTGCTCCTCGTTAAGGTCGGCAAGCACGCGCTCCGCAGGGTAATCGGCGGCCGCCACGGCTCCTGCGTGGGGGAACTGGAGAGGGAGCTGTGTGAGCGGTACGGTGCGATCAGTCATTGTCGATGGGCGAGATCCGCGACTGGTCGAGGGTCGCGCTCTCACGGGCCTGCCGCCGCAGGAGGGGGGCAATCGCGCTGCCTGAGAATCCTCGCCGCCGCAGTAACCCGGCTAGGCGGCGCAGCCGGACCTGCGTAGGAAGGCCGCGCATTCGCCGCATGTGGCGCTCCGCGACGGTTGCAGCCAGCTCAGCCTCCCGGTCCGCGCCGAATATCGCCCTTACGGTCTCCTCGATCAAGGCCGGCGGCACCCCCTTGATCCTGAGCTCGGCTCGTACCCGGTGGGGACCGCTCTGACCTGCGCTCATGCGGTTCTCCGCCCAGACCCGGGCAAAGCGAGCGTCGTCCACAAGGCCCTGAGACGTGAGATCGGCGATCACGTCAGCGATCACGTTGGCGGTGAATCCCCGCCTCCGGAGCCTGGCGACCAGTTCCGCGTGGCTGCGCAGGCGGTAGCGCAGGAG
This sequence comes from Armatimonadota bacterium, assembly GCA_031420915.1. GTDB lineage: Bacteria > Sysuimicrobiota > Sysuimicrobiia > Sysuimicrobiales > Humicultoraceae > JANONS01. The sequence continues at coordinate 771 of JANONS010000305.1, read as the reverse complement.
CCTCAGCGCGGCTTCCCGACCACGAACCCGCTCATCAAGCGAGGTGAGGCGCTGTTCCAGCGCCTCGTCGACTTCGCCTCCCTCAGCGAGGTCGAGTAGCGGGACGTGCTCGGCGCCCAGGCGGAACCGTCGCCCGTCCGCGAGGTCGACCACCCACTGGTCGCCCTGTCCGCCGGCCGGACGGATGCGAACCACCCGTTGCATCTACGCCTTGACCTTGACTGGAGCCTCCTTCACCGCCGCGACTGGAGCCTCCTTCACCGCCGCGACCTCCCGCTTGGACTCCGCGATCTCGCGGGCACCATTCCGCCGTGGAAGGCCGAGCAGGTCTCGGGTCCGTGCCTCGAGCTCCCGGTTCAGTTCCGGGTTGTTCTCCAGGAACTCCCGCGCGTTGTCCCGTCCCTGCCCCAGGCGCAGGTCCCCATACGCGAACCACGTGCCCGTCCGGGTGATCAGGCCCACGGTGTGGGCTGTGTCGAGGAGGCTGCCCGTTCGGGAGATTCCCTGGCCGTAGATGATGTCCACCTCGGCGTTGCGGAACGGCGGCGCGAGCTTGTTCTTCACGACCTTGATCCGGGCCCGTATCCCCTTGATCTCCTCGCCGCTCTTGATGCTCTCGATGCGGCGGATCTCCATCCGCACCGAGGCGTAGAACTTCAGCGCGCGCCCGCCGGTCGTGGTTTCTGGTGAGCCGAACATCACCCCGATCTTCTCGCGGAGCTGGTTGATGAAGATGACCGTGGTGCGGGATTTGCTGATCGCCCCGACCAG
>JANONS010000304.1:0-4511 GCA_031420915.1 Armatimonadota bacterium | reverse complement strand
GCACTGCAGACCGTGCTTCTCAAGAAAGCACTCCTGAACCGGGTGGAGCTCGCCATTCTTCGCCAGCCCCTCCACCGTCATCACCTGGCGCCCGTCGGCCTGCACGGCGAAGACCGTGCAGGACAAAACCGGCCGGTCCTCCAGGAGGACGGTGCAGGCGCCGCAGTTCGTGGTGTCGCAGCCGATGTGGGTGCCGGTGAGGCTCAGGACCTCCCGGATGAAGTGAACCAGCAGCAGCCGGGGCTCGACCTCAGCCTCATGGGCCTTACCGTTCACTGTGACGCTGATCCGGTTCGCCATCTCACGCCCCCCCTTTCGCCCGCTGGGCGGCCTGCCGCAGCGCGCGGGTGGTCAGCACTCGCACCATGTCCCGCTTGTACTCGGCCGGACCGCGCAGGTCGGTGGCCGGTTTGGACTCCTCCGCCGCCGCCTGTGCAGCTTTGGCGATGGTCGCGTCGTCAGGCTTCTTTGTGCGGAGAGCCTCCTCCGCCCGCTTCGCGCGCAGCGAGGTCGCCCCCACATTGCAGAGGCCGATCCCCACCCGCTCAACCGCATCTTTGCCATCCAGCACGAGAAACGCCCCGACGGCCACGATGGCGAAGTCGCCGACCTTGCGTTCCAGCTTCAGGTAGGCTCCCCCACTCTTCGGTGCGGGCTTCGGAACCCGGATCTCAGTAAGGATCTCATCGGGCCCGAGCGGCGTCGTGAACGTATCGATAAAGAAGTCGTCGATGGCAATGGTGCGCTCCCCGCGGGGTCCCGTAGCGACGAGCTGCGCCCCCACCGCCAGCATCGCCGCGCCCCAGTCCCCCGCCGGATCGGCATGGGCCAGCGACCCGCCGACGGTGCCCATGTTCCGCACGAGGGGGTCGGCGATGACCCTGGCCGCATCCGCGAGAAGGGGATACCGGGCGCGGATGAGGTCGGAGGCTTCAAGGTCGCTGTACCGGGTGAGTGCCCCGATGCGCAGGAACGCCCCGTCCTCCTTGATATAGGCGAGGCCGGGGATCCGGTTGAGGTCCACCAGGTAGCGGGGGGCGGCCAGGCGGAGTTTCATCAAGGGGATGAGGCTATGGCCGCCGGCGAGGACTTTGGCCTCGCCTCCGTAGCGCTGGAGCAGGCTCACCGCCTCGGGAACCGTCTTGGGCACGAAGTACTCAAACCTGTCCGGGATCATCCCACCCCACCCCCATGCCTCAGTTTTTGCGTGCGGGCTAGGGGAGTTCAATTCTCTGGGGGGCAGGCGATCCCCTCCCGGCCTATCCGGCGTCGACGCTGTTCACGACCGCGGCTACCGCCTCGAACGTAGCCGGCACGGGGTCCGGCATCCGCAGCCGCCCGAGCGCCGTCTCCACATCCTTCAGCCCGTGGCCGGTGAGAATCGCCACCACCACATCACCCGGTGGGAGCGCCTGCTCGGCCGCCAGCCGGAGCAGGCTCGCGACGGGGGCGGCCGACGCCGGCTCGACAAACAGCCCCTCCTCCCGGGCGAGGAGTTGCTGCGCGCCGAGAATCTCCTCATCGCTCACGCGGTGGAAGCTCCCCTTGCTCGACTCCACGGCCAGCACCGCCGGCTGCCACGAGGCTGGATTCCCCACGCGGATCGCCGATGCCACCGTGCGTGGGGCGGCGATCGGCCGTCCTTCGATGAACGGAGCCGCGCCCGCCGCCTGGACGCCCAGCAGGCGTGGGAGATCGTGCAGCGTGCCTTGCTTGCGATAGGCCAGAAGACCCTGCCACACCGCGGTGATGTTGCCCGCGTTCCCCACGGGGAGCGCGATGAGATCCGGCGCCTGCCCGAGCCGGTCGCAGATCTCCCACGCGACCGTCTGCTGCCCGTCTACCCGGTCGGGGTTGGTGGAGTTGACGATGGTCAGGCCGAGGCGTCCAGCCGCCTCCTCGGCCAGTTCGCGGGCCCGGTCAAAGGTCCCCTCCACGGGCACCATGGTGGCTCCGTGCGCCAGGGCCTGGACGAGCTTGCCCACCGCCACGCCCTCGGCAGGCACGATCACGACGCACCGGAGACCCGCGCGGGCCGCATACGCGGCGGCGGACGCGGCGGTGTTCCCCGTCGACGCGCACACGACACCCGGGCTGCGGGCTTCCACCGCCCGCGAGACCGCCAGCGTCATGCCCCGGTCTTTGAAGGACCCCGTCGGATTCGCGCCCTCGACCTTGAACCAGAGCCGCCGGCCTAGACGCTTCCCCAGAGCACGCGACGGGACAAGCGGGGTGTTCCCTTCCAGCAGGGTGACCACCGGCATCTGGGACCCGACAGGCAGCAGGTGGCGATAGGCCTCGATCAGCCCCGGCCATCGCGGCGTGCCGGCCTCATTCGGCAACCCGGATGACATTGTCCACCCCTCCAACGACCTCCATCGCGCGGAGGCGCTCGACCACCCGCTGGACGGCCGATTCGCGCGCCTCGTGGGTCAGCAGCACAACGTCGGCGACCTCGCCTCTGCTCTTTTGCACAATCGCGGAGATGCTGACCGCCTCCTCCCCGAAGACCGCTGCCACTTTGGCGAAGACACCCGGCCGGTCGATGACCTGCATACTGAAGTAGTACGGGATGACCAGGTCGCCGATCGGGTAGATGGGCCGATCGTCGAAGGCCGTGTGGGCCAGCCGCCCGCTGCCTCCCCGCCGGCGATTGCGCGCCGCGTCGATGATGTCGCCCACCACCGCGACGGCGGTCGGGGGCCCGCCCGCACCGGACCCGCTGAAGACCACCGATCCCGCCGCCTTGCCCCGGATCAGCACCGCGTTGCGCTCATCGGAGACGGAGGCCAGCGGATGCGCCAGGGGCAGCAACGCCGGGTGCACGCGCGCGTCGATCGCCCCGTCGCGATCCTGCGCGATGGCGAGCAGCTTCACGGCGTGTACCCCAGCTCTTTGGCATAGGCGATGTCGCGGGGCGTGATCGTAGAGATGCCCTCACGGTAGACCTGGCTCGCCGTCACCCGGCTGCCGAAGGCCAGCGACGCCAGGATCGCCAGCTTGGCCGCGGCGTCGTGGCCGTCGATGTCCTCGGTAGCGTCCGGCTCCGCGAATCCCTGCCGCCGGGCGTCCGCCAGCGCCTCCTCAAAGGTCCACCCTTCCTGGCTCATCCGGGTGAGGATGTAGTTGGTGGTCCCGTTGAGGATCCCCTCAATCGCCTCGATGCGGTCGGCGGCGAGCGATTCCCGTAGCGGCTTGATGAGCGGGATGACCCCTCCCACCGCGGCTTCAAAGGCGAGGTCCGCTCCCGACGCGGCGGCCTGCGCAAAGAGTTCCGACCCATGCGTGGCCAGGAGCTGCTTGTTGGCCGTGACGACAGCCTTGCCCAGCTCCAGCGCCCGCAGGACGCAGCGGCGGGCGGGCTCGATCCCGCCCATGACCTCGACCACCACGTCCACCGTCTCGTCGGCGATCACCGTCCAGACGTCCGGGACCAGCAGGTGGCGAGGGATGGCAAGGGACCTGGTCTTGTCAGGATGCGCGACGGCGACCTTCGTCACAGCGAGCCGAAACCCCGCCCGCCGCAGGATGAGATCGCCGTGGTCCTGGAGCAGCCGGTAGACTGCAGAGCCCACCGTGCCGAACCCCAGCAGGCCGACCCGGACGGTGTCCTCCGTTCCACGCATCAGATGACCCTCGCCGATAGTTATGCTCGGTAGGTTGATCCTTTCGGCTGGCGGTGTCAATAGACCCCTCACTCTGCCAGGGATCCGTACAAGCTCTCGATCCGCTGTACCGCTTCCTCGTAGCGCCGCCGCATCGCCTTCGCCCGCTCGGGGTCGCGGTAGAGCTCCGGGTCGCCGAGCCAGGCGCCGGCTTCATCGCGCTCTCGCTCCGCGACCGCGATCTGGGCGGCCACCTCATCGAACGTCGGTGTCGCCGGCCGCACCGCGGCGGGTCGCTTCTTCGGCCGCTTCGTCCCCGGTGCCGCCTGTCGTTGCGCGCTCCCCGGTCGCGTCGCCGCCCCACGCTCACGGCGCTCGCGCAGCTCATGATACGTTCCTCTGAAGTCCGCCACGTCCCGATCGCCGACGGTGAGGATTCGCGTCGCCAGGCGCTCCAACAGGTAGCGGTCGTGCGTCGCGACGATTATCGTGCCCGGGAACTCACGCAGCGCGGCCTCAAGCGCTTCGCGCGACGGGATGTCGAGGTGGTTGGTCGGCTCGTCGAGCAGCAGCAGGTTGGGTTCGTCCAGCAGCAGCCGGGCCAGGCTGAGCCGCTGCCGCTCGCCGCCTGAGAGCATCCCCACGCGCTTGAACACGTCCTCGCCGCTGAACAGGAACCGGCCCAGGTACGTGCGCACCTGCTCGGGGGTCATCGGCCGATCGCCCAGGATCTCGTCGAGCACGGTGTTGGCGGGATCGAGCACCTCGGCGGACTCCTGGGCGAAGTAGCGGGGGCGTACACCGGCACCGAGCGTGACGATACCCGATGTGGGGGAGTCCAGGCCCGCGATCAGCCGGAGCAGCGTCGACTTGCCCGCGCCGTTGGGGCCGAGCAGGCCGATGCGC
>JANONS010000303.1:0-1980 GCA_031420915.1 Armatimonadota bacterium | reverse complement strand
GCCGCATCGGCTTGGGGACGCGGATCCCCAGCGGCCGCTGCATCCCTCGGTAGACGGGGACGACGAAGGGGAGGGGGCGGACCAGGTGAGGGGCCAGGCGGCGGAGCCGATCGCGCTCGTGCAGCGCCTCCCTGACGAGCCGGAGCTGGCCCTGTGGCAGATACCGCAGGCCGCCGTGGACCAGTTTGGTTGAGCGGCTGCTGGTGCCCGACGCGAAATCGGCCTGCTCGACTAGGGCGACGCGGTACCCTCGGGTCGCAGCGTCCAGGGCCACACCCGCGCCGGTGATCCCCCCACCGATGATGAGGACGTCGACTCCCTGACGCAGGCGGGCGAAGGCCCGCTCACGGTCATTCACTATTCATGATCAGCGTGGCCGTGCGGATCTGAAATGGCCTCATGGGTAGTTCGATGGTTTCGCCCGTCGAGGCAAGCTCGCCGATGTGCTGCTCAGCCAGATTGACTTCACGCACGCCTCTATGCGGTATCGCCGTCCGTATCACCGCTCTCCGCTCCTCAGGGGTCGGATTGTACACCCTGATAACCACGCCGTTCCCGGTTGCAGTTTGCTTGATCGCCGAGACGATGGCCCCTTCGCAGGCGACAAAACTGTGCTCGACTGGTAGAGCGCCGCTGGCTCGAGTGGTAGCGATGGCCACGAGCGGCACGCGCATGGTCAGCGCCTCGCGAACCACGTCCGCATCCTGCCACCCCCCGACGTGCGGCACCAACGCGTACCGGAAGTGGTGGACCCCCTGGCATTGCGCTTCAGGCGTCGCGTACCCGGGACCTGCGTGGCCGGCGCGTGTGCGCAGGTCGTTGCGGGAGAGCCGCCCGACGCATCGCAGCAAGGTCAACGCGACCGTCAGACCCGTCGCTTCTGGTGTCACCTCGTGCTCTGGCAGCCCCACGCTCAGTACCGCCAGCCCTGTGCGACCGTTCGAGATGTCCACCCAGGACTCGTGGGGGGCGGTCGGTTGCGGCGGCTGCACCCACCCGTCCCCCTGGGGGCGCCCGACGGGACGTTCCACGACACCGAATTGTGTGTCCGCAGCGGAGTGGGTGGCTGTAACACCGGTCGGGAACAGCACGCGCAGCCTATGGTCCTCCGCATGGTTCTCCACGGTGGTTTTGAACTCTACGCGGCGGCTGCCCGCTGCAATGGTGACGTCGACTGTCACCGGGCACTCCACGTGTCTGCGCTTCCGGCGACGCCGATGCTCCTCCAGGCCGCCCGGCAACCGGACGGGCAGATGGACGCGTAAAATGCCCACCACCGGACCCATCTGTACGGTTTCCACGCGCCCTTTCACGCCGAATGTCAGGATCGCCCTTTCCCCAACCGGGCTGTAATCGTACTCGTCGCCCGCATCCGCCGTGTCCTCAAATACATGACCCCGATAGATCCGTCCCGTGTCCCGATGGCGCAGGACAATCCCGCCATCAGTGGCGACCTGCACGGCGATATTCGCGTTCTCGATGGTCCGTCCCCGAACTGTCACTATGCCCCGGGACGGTGCCGGTGTCCTCGTGCGTCCGCTTGTGAGCACGAACGTCTTGTACCCTACCGGGGGGACGTCAGCGGCCAGGATGGCGATCTCGAGGAGCGAGCGTTCGATCTTCACCGTCATCGGTCCACGCTGTGGCCGCAATACGGCGGCGATGCGATCGACCACATCGGGCGGGCACACCCCCGGGTCCGCAGCCTCTACCACCAGTGTGCCGCGGCGCAACCTGAATGCCGCAAAGCGCACCCCCCACGCAGTTTCCAGTTCGTGGGAGAGCCACCGAAGGCGCTCGGCCACCTGGGCGGCCTCAACGCGCTCCTGGGCCAGGACCTCGTGGGACCGTCCCAATACTTGGTGCGGCACGGGCCGGCCCAGGCTGTCCACGGTGCGGAGCCGCGGGACCATGTTGGAGGGCAGGCTCACGGTGCAACGCACGGGTTCGGTACGACTCCAGTTCAACGGATTGAACACG
>JANONS010000302.1:0-3007 GCA_031420915.1 Armatimonadota bacterium | reverse complement strand
CGCCGCCGGCAACGAAGACGACTTCGCAGGGGCTGAGGCGCTGTTCGAGGAGAGCGCCCAAGCGGTGGCCTGGCACGCAAAGCCCACCCTGATCCGCGCGGTGAACGCGACCGGCATCCTCATCCACACCAACCTGGGACGGGCGCCGCTCAGTCGCGCAGCACAAGAGGCGGTGCGCGCCGCGCTTGAGGGGTACGCCCTGCTGGAGATCGACCCGGAGACCGGCGATCGGGGATCGCGGCAGGCGCACGTGGAGGCGCTGCTCGAGGTGGTGACAGGGGCGGAAGCCGGGTTCGCGGTGAACAACAACGCCGCCGCGGTCCTCCTCGGCCTGGCCGCGCTCGCCAGCGGGCGTGAAGTCATCGTCTCGCGCGGCGAACTCGTGGAGATCGGCGGGGCCTTCCGGATGCCGGATGTGATGCGGCAAAGCGGAGCGCGGCTCGTCGAGGTCGGCACCACGAACAAGACCTACCTCCACGACTACGAACGGGCGATCACGCCCGCAACCGGTCTCCTCCTGAAGGTCCACCGCAGCAACTTCTCCATGACCGGCTTCGTCCACGAGGTGGAGGTGCGGGACCTCGTCACCCTGGCAGAGGCGCGAGCCATCCCCGTCATGTACGACCTGGGTAGCGGGGCCCTGGTGGATGTCCACGCGCGGGGGCTGCCCTATGAACCGACCGTGCAGGAGGCGGTTGCCGCCGGGTGTACGCTGGTGACCTTCAGCGGGGACAAGCTGCTCGGCGGGCCGCAGGCCGGGCTGCTGGTCGGTCGCGCGGAAACGATCGACCGGTGTCGCCGTCACCCGCTCTCACGGGCGGTGCGCATCGACCGGCTGGATCTGGCAGGGCTTGCGGCCACCCTTCGCCACTACCTCACGCCCGAGGAGCCCTGGGCGGAGGTCCCCATCCTGCGGATGCTCGCCGCCGATCCCAAAGAGTTGGCCGACCGGGCGCGGCATCTCGCCGACCGCCTGCGCGAGGTCCTGGGCGAGCGGGCCACCGTCTCGTGCGTCAGCGCGGACGCACAGGTAGGCGGCGGCGCGCTCCCGGGGGCACTCCTGCCCTCGGCTGCTGTCATGGTCCGGCCGCGCGAGGGATCGCCGGAAACGTGGGCGGCCGGGCTGCGCCAGCGCCGGCCCCCGGTCATGGTCCGGATCCAGGAGCAGGCGCTTCTCCTCAACCTGCGCACCATTCTCCCAGACGAGCTCGACCTGGTCGTGGCGGCATTCACATGACCGCGGCCCCTTCCTTCGTCATCGGCACCGCGGGGCACATCGACCACGGGAAGAGCGCGCTGGTCCAGGCCCTCACGGAGATTGATCCCGATCGCCTGGAGGAGGAGAAACGCCGGGGGATGACGATTGACCTGGGCTTCGCCCACCTCGACCTCCCCAGCGGCCGCCGCGTGGGCATCGTCGATGTGCCCGGCCACGAACGCCTGATCAAGAACATGCTGGCCGGCGCGGGCGGGCTGGACATGGTCCTCCTCGTTGTTGCCGCCGATGAAGGGGTGATGCCGCAGACGCGTGAGCACCTGGACATCCTCCGCTTCCTCCGCCTCCGCCAGGGAATCGTCGTCCTGACCAAGATCGATCTGGTGTCTGATCCCGACTGGACCGCGCTGGTGGAGGAGGATGTGCGCCGGCTTGCGGCCGGCACCTTCTTGGAGGGCGCCCCGACCGTGCACGTCTCCGCGCGGACCGGCGAGGGACTCGACCGCCTGGTCGCCGAGGTGAACCGGCGATTGGATGGCTTGGACGCGCGGCCCGTCGACGGACCCGTCCGCCTGCCGATCGACCGCGTCTTCACCATGACGGGCTTTGGGACCATCGTGACCGGCACCCTGTGGAGCGGGCGGATCCGGACGGGGGAGGTGCTGGAGGTCCTCCCCTTGCAGGCGCAGGTGCGCGTGCGTCAAGTGCAGCGGCATGGAGAGCAGGCGGAGGAGGTGACCGCGGGATCCCGCACCGCGCTCAACCTGGTGGGGATCGCCCGGGAGGCGCTGGAGCGGGGCATGGTGCTGGCGACACCCGCCACCTTCCAACCGGCGACGCTGCTCGACGCGCGTGTCCGCACGCTGCCGTCGGCGCCTCCGCTGCCGCATCTGGCGCGCCTCCGCTTCTACCTGGGAACGGCTGAAGTGCTCTGCCGAATGGCCCTCCTCGACCGGGATCGTCTCCGACCGGGCGAGGACGCGCCGGTCCAGTTGCGTCTAGAACGCCCGATCGTGGCGGTCCGCGGCGATGCCTTCGTGCTGCGCCGCTATTCACCGCTACTGACCGTGGGAGGGGGGGAGGTCATCGCCGTCAATCCGCCGCGCCGCCGGCGTGGAGCTGCTGCCGCGGCGACCGTGGCCGCGCTCGCGGAAGCGAAGGTAGGCGAACTAGTGCAGGCCGCGATTGCCGAGCGCGGGCTCGGCGGCACCGCGCTTGAGGCACTGCAACTCCTGGTCAGTCAGCGGCGAGAGCAGGTCGGTGAGGAGGTGGCCCGGCTGGTGCAGGAGGGGAGGGTACTCCAAATCCAGGACCGGCTGTTTGATGCGGGGGTCGTCGAGCGCGCCACAGTACGGATGATGGAGATCCTCCAGGAGGTTCACCGGCAGGTCCCCTGGCGCCTGGGGCTGCCTCGCGAGGAGCTGAAAACCCGAGCCTTCCCGGGGGCCGATGACCGGCTGGTGGCGATGACACTGGAGCAGCTGATTGATGCGGAGACCGTGCGCATCACGCGCGGGCTCGTCTCCCTGCGCGCACACCATCCGACCTACACGCCAGAGGAGAGTGCCCTTCGGGAAGCGATCCTCCGAGCCGTCCGGGAGGGCCGGTTCGGCCCGCCGGGAGTGGAAGAGGCCCAGCAGCGGCTGGGAGGCGGACCCGCGACGAGCCGCATGGTGCAGTCCCTGCAAGAGACCGGGGAATTAGTGGAGGTTGCGCCCGGAATCGTCTTCGCCGCTGACGTGCTGGAGGACATCACGCGGCTGGTCCTGGCGCGTATCGAGAGCGCAGGGG